>JAIQGI010000002.1 GCA_020072565.1 Terriglobia bacterium | reverse complement strand
CGATCGCGGCGTAATCCGCGCGGCATCAAGCGAAAGATGAGTAATTACAAACTCAGGCCACGGAAGCGGTCTGGCACGGAAAGGCTGAGGATCGAGGATCATATCCAAATCATTAAGTGAACAGTATTGGGGCTAAGGAATACGAGAGACGCGCGCGACGTCCTCGATGCCGCGGATGGTCTTGAGCACCTTGATGATCTTCTGCAGGTGCCGGACGTCGTTGATCTCGACGGTGAGATCCACGGTGCCGCGGCCTCCCTCGGTTGTTGTCGAGCGCGACTCTTTGATGTTGGTTTTGAGATTGGAGACCGCCGACGTGATTTCTGCGAGAATTCCCTGCCGGTCTTCGATCGTCATGGCCAGCCTGACTGTGAAGATTTCCTCGCCGGGAACGTCGACCCACTCGACGTCGGTCATGCGATCCGAACCGAGAAAATTCCCCAGATTCGGGCAATTGGTGGTGTGAACCGATATCCCCTTTCCACGAGTGATGTAACCGACGATCTCGTCGCCCCGGATTGGATTACAGCACTTCGCGCGATACACCAGGAGTCCGTCCTGCCCTTTGACCGTGATGGGAGTCTCGCCTCTGCCGAGGACCTTCTTAACCACGGTGGCGATGGCGGATCGTTTGGCGTTGACCTCCAATGGTGGGGCGAGATCGGGGAACAGAATCGTGAAGATCTGGCGGGGAGCTATCTTGCCGAAGCCGACCGCCGGATAAAGCTCTTCCACCCTCTGAATTCCGTGATCGGTGAGCACGCGGGGGAACTCAGCCATGGTCAGGACTTTTTTCCAGTTGGTCTTGAATTTTCTGGCTTGTTTTTCCAGCAGCTTCTTTCCCAGTTCGGCGGCATCTTCTCTTTCCTTCTGGTTGACCCAGTGCTTGATGCGGTTGCGGGCGCGGGAGGTCTTGACAAACGAGAGCCAATCCCGGTTTGGACCGGCGTCCTTGGTGGTAAGGATCTCGACGATTTCGCCGTTCTTCAGCTTATGCCGCAAGGGCACGATGCGGCTGTTAACTTTGGCGCCGACGCAGTGATGGCCGACCTCCGTGTGGATGGCATAAGCAAAATCCACCGGTGTGGCTTCGCGGGGTAAGGTGATGACTTCACCCATCGGCGTGAAGCAGTAAACCTCGTCCGGGTACAGATCGACCTTGAGGCTGCTGATGAACTCGCGTGGATCGCTGATTTCGCTTTGCGAATCGATCAACTGCCGCAGCCAGCGGAATTGCTCCTCGCCCTCGACCGCGCCCGACTTGCCCTCCTTATATTTCCAGTGGGCGGCGATTCCCAGTTCAGCAATGCGGTGCATCTCCTGGGTACGGATCTGAATTTCGAACGGCTGGCCGTTCTTCCCGATTACCGAGGTGTGCAGCGACTGATAGAGATTGGGTCGCGGTATGGCGATGTAGTCCTTGATGCGCCCCGGGACCGGCTTCCAGAGGTTATGAAGGATACCGAGGATGGTGTAACAGTTCTTGACCGTGTCGGTGATCACCCGAATCGCAATGAAGTCGAAGACCTCGTCGATGCCGATCTTCTGCCGTCGCATTTTGTTATAGACACCATAGATGCGCTTGATACGGCTCTCGAGGCGCGCGGGAATATTGTACTCGGCCAGCTCTGTGGCTATGGCCTTCTTGGTTTCCTCAATGAAGTCCTGGCTGACGGCACGCCGCGCCTCGATCAACGACACCGTATTCTGGTAGGCTACCGGATCAAGGAAGCTGAAAGAGAGATCCTCGAGTTCGCCGCGGATTCGGGCCATGCCGAGTCGATGCGCCAAGGGCGCATAAATGTCCAGCGTTTCGAGCGAGATTCGCTCTCGACGATCCGGAGGTAGATACTGGAGCGTGCGCATGTTGTGGAGGCGATCCGCGAGCTTTACAAACAGCACGCGAATGTCTCCCACCATCGCGAGCAGCATCTTGCGGAAGTTCTCGGCCTGCTTCTCATGGCGCGAACTGAAGTAGACCTGCGAGATCTTGGTTACGCCGTCCACGATCTGGTAAACCTCCTCGCCGAACTGCTTGCGCAACTCCTCAGGCGACATCAGGGTATCTTCAAGAACGTCGTGAAGCAGGCCTGCGGTCACCGTGACGGAATCGAGTTTGAGTTCGGCAAGAATGTTGGCAACTTCAAGCGGATGAGTCAGATATGGCTCTCCGTTCATCCGCAGTTGGCCTTTGTGAAACTTGGCGGATGCAACGTAGCCGCGCTGAATCATCTCTAGCGCCTCGGGGTGATAGCGCAGCACCTTCTCAGCGAGGTCCTCGAACCGGATCATAGGCATCGTGAGCGATCGAATTCTTTATTATAGAGGAAATATGAGAGGTGGGGAATGGGGTACACCTGGCCGGAAAGGAACTTCCGCGGCGTACCCCGGGATGAGACTGTGACAGCACCGCAGTTTTGGGGCTGGGGTGACACGAACAGCTTATTTGCCGGTAGCCAGTTTCTTGGGCTTCTTTGCTTCCTCCTCCTGCGCCTTGAGACGCATTTGGAGGGCCTTCAACGCGACCTGGTCCGCCTGGTTGATAAGCTCTGCCTTTCTCTGCTTATCCTTTTCAAACTTGGCCTTTTCTCTCCAGAGCAGGTTCTGATACTCCATGGCGTCGAAGTAATCAGGCCGGATTTTCAAGGCCTTGTCGATGACTTCCAGACCCTCATCGATGTCCTTCAAGGTGTGGTCCTTTTCCTCAGCCGTCAGAAACTCAACGTTCTCACCCTGAAGACCTGTTTTCGACACGGAGTCATCGTAGTCGATCACAGCAACCCGATAGAGTGCTTCGGCGTTGTTTGGATCGATTGCCTGGATCTGCCGGCACCACTCTTTCGACTTGTCGTATTCCTTGAGCTGGTAGTAGAGGCTGGCGATGCTGAGCATGGGATTGGTATTGCCTTTCTCCGTCCCCACGATGTCCTCGAAGGTCGCAATAGCCTTGCGAGCCATCTCCGTGCTCTTGGGGTCCGGGGAACCCGGCACGAACTGCGAAGCATACGTCGTGGCCAGGTAGCTCTTGGCAATCATGAACTGCGGGTCGAGCCTGATGGACTCTTCGAACAGCTTCGCGGCCTCGTCATACTTCTGATCGACGAAAGACCTGACGCCTTTGTTGAGCG
This sequence comes from Terriglobia bacterium, assembly GCA_020072565.1. Classification (NCBI taxonomy): domain Bacteria; kingdom Pseudomonadati; phylum Acidobacteriota; class Terriglobia; species Terriglobia bacterium. The sequence continues at coordinate 224,301 of JAIQGI010000002.1, read as the reverse complement.
CATCGCGAGCACGCAGCTTCGTGATGAAACCACATCCTGATAGAGGAATGGCCGCCAAAAGCGTGAGCATGACGAGCCACTTCTTGTTGACCCTCATTATGGCCTCCAGACTATTGAATGATTGCGCGCAAGTAGCTGCCGGCTCTAGCGTACTTCCTCGGAAGTCAGCAGCCCAACGTCGATGACACCTGCGCCTTTGGCGATGTCGATGATCTTGACCACGTCGCCATAGGGAAGCTTGGCACTCGCGCTGATAAACATATTCTTGTTCGCCCGGGCGCTATAGATCTCCAGGAGCTTCGGCCCCAGTTCACCAAAGGTAACCGTCTCCTGGTTGATAGCGAGTTGAGCGGTTTCCGACATGGACACCACGATCACTCCCGGGGGCGGAGGTACCGGCTTATCGGACTGCGGCGGGGGCTGCGGCACCTTTACCTCCAGATCCAGCTGTTTGGTCGGGGTTATGACCATGAAAATGATAAGAAGCACGAGCAGGATATCGATGTACGGTGTGATATTGATATCCGACTTCGGTCCCACATTAGTACCAACCGCCATGGACATGGAAGAACACTTCCTTTCTCTAAGCCGTGTTTGGAACGGTTTTTTTACCTATTCTCGATTCTGGGAGAACCCAGTCATCGTCGGGCCCGGAGCGGCAGCGTTTCAGCTGCAGCCTTGCCCTGCCCCGTCATCCATCGCAAGGGTAGCCGCCACGAACCATACCGGCACATGCGCTCGCGCGCATCTCGTGGGCGCTTCAACGGCCTCAAGGCCCCGACGCTATTTTTCCTTCTCCGTCATCAGGCCGATCCTCTCGACGCCGGTCTCACGGCACTTGTTCACGACCTCTACGACACGTCCATAAAGGACCGAGGTATCAGCCTTCAGGTACATGACCTTGTTGATCTCCCCCCCGCTGAACTTCTTCTGCAAGGCCTCCATGAGCGCTGTTTCGGTAGTCTGAATTTTTCCCAGGAAAATGCGTCCCTGGCGGTCCAAAGCTACCACGGTGGCATCCTTGGATTCCGCGTCCGGCGCTTCGAGCGGGTTCTTGGCTTTGGGAAGATTCACCGTAATACCGGACTGCAGGAGAGGGGTGGTGATCATGAAAATGATCAGCAACACCAGCATAATGTCGGCCATAGGCGTGACATTGATGTCGCTGGTGACCTTTCCAGTCGATATGTGTTTAGCCACCGATCTGACCCCGTTTCTTGAGGAAGTAGTCGATCAATTCCGAAGAGGAATTATCCATTTCGATCGTAAAGGTTTCGATCTTGTTTGTGAAGGCATTGAATGCCCACACCGCGGGAACGGCCACGAACAACCCGAAAGCGGTTGTCACGAGCGCCTCCGCAATACCGCCGGCCACAGCCGCGATACCTGCAGTTTCCTCGGTTTTCATGCCCTGGAATGCGTTGATGATGCCGACCGTCGTTCCGAACAGGCCCACGAAGGGTGCCGTCGAGCCGATCGTTGCCAGCCCCCCCAGGCCCCGCTTCAGGTCCGAGATACCGATGGCAGTAGCGCGATCCAGTGCTCTCTTTGCCGACTCGATGCTCTCGCCCGGAATGTCCTTGCTTCTGGAGTGAGCCTGCAGCTCATGCAGCCCGGAGATCAGAACCTTGGCCAGGTGGCTCTTGTTGTTCTGCTCGCCGAGAGCAATCGCCTCATCGATTTTCCCTTCCTTCAGGCACTCAGCCACGGCCGGGGTGAATATCCGCGATTGCTTGCGCGCCTGACGATAGGTAAGCCATCTTTCGATCATCACACTGATCGAGTAGGCCGACATGATGGCAAGGATGCCTACCACGACTTTGGCGACCACGCCCATCGAGTTCCACAGTTCGACTATGTTCATTCCCAAACCTCCAACTGGGTTATTTGCCTAGTTTGAAAATAACCGTCACAGTCGCGATGACCGGGACGGGTTCTCCGTTCAACAGTGTGGGAGAATACTTCCATTGCTTGACTGCCTCGACAGCTGCCGCGTCCAGAAGCGGATGGCCTTTTACCACCCGGACGCCGGAAACATTGCCCTCTTCGTCGACGTTGACCTCAAGCATGACCATCTGCTCGACGCGCGCGCGCTTGGCGAGTTCCGGATAGACAGGATCGATCCTGCGGAGGATCTTTGATTCCTGGACGTTTCCACCCACGCGCATTGGCTCCATCTTCTTTGGGCGCGGCGGTGGCGGCGGCGGTGGCGGCGGCGGAACACCTCCCAGAATGCCGCCTGCTACTCCACCCGCAGTTCCCCCGGCAAGGCCTCCGACTATGCCACCCGAGATGCCCCCGATCACTCCGCTGACCCCCACGACCGGGGGCTCATCGACTGGCGGTGGAATCTCTTTCGGGATCGCGGTCGGCGCCTCAAACTTGGTAGGATCCACGGTCACCTTCTGCACCGGAGCAAGTTTGGTCGGCGAAGGTGGTGGCGGCGGCGGCGGTGGCGGCGGCGGTGGCGGCGGCGGTGCAATCAGGAACGTCAGCAGTTCGCTTTCCGGCAGCACATTAAAAAACACCAGCGGCAAGATCACGATGATGATAATCACTACCACGTGGGCCACCAGGGAAATGACGAGCCCCACAAGACGCTTTGCTATATCCGAGCGACTGGTTTGATCTAAGGTTTCAAACATTGTTTCTCCCGTATACTGCCCTCGGGCCTGAGAATGAGGAGTGTATGCGCGGTGCCGATTGAAGGCGCGATCTTAATATCGGCTCGCAAAACCTGTCAAGCAGATTTTGCCCGCATACTTTTCACTCTCAAACCCTTGTCAGCGCTCTTCGAAATGCTCCAATCCGGCATAAAATCAAACACGGTTCAGGCTGCCTTGCGCTTCGCCTTTTGCTCCGCCGCTCGATACCACCACTCCACGATCGGCGATGCAATCGCGATGCTCGAATAGGTGCCGATGATAATTCCTACCGTCAGGGCGAACGAAAAGCCGCTCAGCACCTCCCCGCCGAAAACGAGCAGGGCGAACACGGACAAAAACGTCATCCCCGACGTCATGATCGTTCGCGAGAGCGTCTGGTTGATGCTCAGGTTGAGGACGCGCGCCAGTGGGTCTTTGCGCATCGTCCTGAGATTCTCCCGGACGCGGTCGAACACAACGATGGTGTCATTGACCGAGTAGCCCGTCAGCGTGAGCAGGGCTGCAATCACGGTCAGCGAGATTTCCTTCTGAGTGAGCGCGAACAGGCCGAGCGTGATGAGGATGTCGTGAAACAGGGCAACGATCGCGCCCACTCCATAGATCGGCTTGAACCGAAAGCCGATGTAGACCAGCATCCCCAGGAAAGAGAGTCCCACAGCCAAGGCCGCGCGGTTGCGCAGGTCCGTACCCACGACCGCGCCGACGCTCCGAGTGCCGACTGCCGCAAAAGGCCCCGCATAAAACGCCTTGCTCATCGTCGCCAAGACTGGCGCGTTCACGCCCGGAACGGCTCTCAGATCGGCCAGCGTGCCGACGATGCCGTTCCCGACCGTAGTGCGATAGTTGACCATGGCGGTTGCTAGGTCGCGATAATGCGTCTGTGTTTCCTCGGCAGTCCTGCTCTGGCTCCTCAGGCCATCCGGGTCTCCATCCAGCAGAGCCTTCGTGACCGTCTCAATGCCGACATTGTTAAAGTCGGCCAGGGTCGAATTGACATGCTCCGCATCGAAACTCTGCCGCAGCAAAGCCTCGAGCTCCTTGTGGCCTGCATCCACGTTCTGCCCTGCTCCGAAAACCGTCTCCATGCGAACCATAACCCTGTTTTCGTTGAGATTGCCCAGACGCTGAATGATGGTCGCTCCTACCGTCTCCGGCTTCAGCGCCTTACGGATCAGCTCCACATCGGGGGGCTGGTTGAATTTCAGATTGACGACCGTGCCGCCCCTGAAATCGATCCCCAGGGCAAATCCCCCATTTCTTCCACCATGGTAGAACCAGCCGATTATCCCCAGCGCGAGCAGGACCCATGACAGCCCGAAGAAGTACCACTTCTTGCCCAACCAGTCGATTGAGACATTCTTGAGGATTTCCACTCCCAACTCCCAATTGTTACCGGAGCGCCGGGACTCCCAACCGACCAGCAATAATCCATTCGCCGGATCGTTGGACCCCGTTGCGCTCGCCAAGTTCCCTTAAATTGATAATGACTCCACTTTTCTCCTGCTCAGGGTCAAATCAAACAGCCGGTGCGACACATACACGGCCGTAAACATGTTCGCCAGCAATCCCACGGTCAGTGTGATCGCGAATCCTCGGATCGGGCCCGTGCCGAACTGGAAGAGAAATGCGGCCGCAATCAGGGACGTCGAATGAGTATCGAAAATGGTCCAGAATACCTTGCCGAAACCCGTGTCGACGGCCGCGCGGATAGTCTTGCCGTTGCGCAGTTCCTCGCGGATCCTCTCAAAAATAAGGATGTTTGAGTCCACCGCCATGCCGATTGTGAGAATGACGCCGGCAATGCCGGGAAGCGTCAGCGTCGCTCCCACGCCTCCCATGAAACCGAGGAGGATGATCAGGTTGCCGAACAGGCACCACACCGAATTGAGCCCGGCGTGCTTGTAGTACACGACCATCCCGATCATCACCAGGCCGAACCCGATGATCGCCGCCGTAATGCCGGCCCGGATGGCATCGTTGCCCAGAGAGGCGCCGACCACGTTTTCTTCCAATGTCTTCAGCGAAGCCGGGAGCGCGCCGGAGCGGAGCACCAAAGCGAGGTCCTCCGCCTCCTGAACCGTGAAACTCCCGGTAATCTGCCCTTCGGCACCGATGACGTTTTGAATGGTGGGCGCCGAGATTACGGCGTCGTCAATTACGATCGCCAGGCGATCCCCGATGTGCTGGCTCGTGGCGTTCCGGAAGATCTCCGCACCCGCAGAGTTCAGGAAGAAATCGATATTGGGACGTCCGCTGGCGTCGTTGCCGCGCCGGGCATTCTTCAGGTCCTTTCCGGTAATGGTCGGCACCGCACTGACCACCAGATAGCTAACTGTGCCCGGATCGTTGCTCTGGTCACGAAACGGCATGATCCTGTAGTCGTCCGAAATCCTGCCGCCGTTGGCCTGAATCGCAGCCTCTATGCTCGGATACGGGCCGCCATTATCCCTCTTCACCATGCATAGAGTAAGCTGCGCCGTGTCCTTAAGGAGATCTTTCACACGTTCAAAATCATCAATGCCCGGCAGTTCCACGATGAGCTGGTCGTCCACGTTGCTTCCGCCCGTGCCGTAGATCTGAAGAGTAGGCTCCGTGACTCCCAGTGCATCGATGCGGCGCCGGATTGTCTCCAGAGCCTGCTTTACCGTCGATTCCTGCATATCCCGGACCACCGAAGCCATCATCGCCAGGGAGTAATCCGTCTTCCCGTTTACCAGCATGCTGTGAATGTTGTATTTGGTCTTGTAGGTCTGGTTCAGATAGTCGTAGGCGTCTTTTTCCTGGGCTGGACTGATCCCCTTGATCTCCACGTTGAGCCCGTTGCCCTTCTTTGCCGAATCGAAGGTGATGTTTTTGTCCTTAAACGCACTCGCAATCCGCTCCGCATCCTGGGCCAGTTCCTGATTCAGGGCATCGGAAGTGACGACCTGTAGGACCAGGTGCATGCCCCCCTTGAGATCCAACCCGAGGTTGATGCGCGACAGCCACTTGTCCGTGCCCCAGGTTTTCGGGCTGAGGAAATACCAGAGAGACACCAGCATTATGGCGGTGATAAACAGGAACTTCCATCTGAGATTCTTTTGCATGACGGCACCTAACCTTGGATTTTACCGGGCCCTTTCCGGGCACATGTTTTGGCGGCAAGGACTCGCACTATACGCTTTGGGAAGTGTCTTCAGGAACCTGCAATCCGGCGATCGCGCTCTTGGCGACCTCGATTTTCACCTGGTCGCTGATCTTGAGAATCAGTGTCTTGTCCTTCACCCCTGCCACCACCGCGTAAATGCCCGAACTGGTGATGACCTTGTCGCCGTTTCGGAGCGCGCCGATCAACGCTTCCAGCTTCTTCTGTCTTTTTCGCATGGGCATGAAAACAAGAAGATAAAAGATAACGCCAATAATCAGAGGTAGCGCAAACGCATTTAGCATGGACGTGATACCACCTTGCTGCGCTATCGTTGGGGGTTGCATATCGCTAATAAGTACCTCCCGGTGCCCATCAATTTCCTAGCTTCCGGAGTGAAGGATGATCTGGTTGGACCTGAGATCGTGGAGAGAAACCGCTGTGGAGCACATGAGCTCATTCGGGCCGTTTCTCCAGTGCCTCCAGACATTTGCCAAAGAAATCAAGCCTAATAGACTCCCTTATTTTACGCATTGTGTCAAGATAAAAGGAGACATTGTGCAGAGTATTGAGTGTGGCCGACAGGTATTCTCCCGCCATGAAAAGATGCCGCAAATAGGCGCGGGAATAACGGCGGCAGGTGGGGCAGGAACAGCCCGGATCCAGAGGCCGTTCATCATCGGCATAGGCCGCATTCTTAATGAGAATCCGCCCTTCGCTGGTGAACAGGCACCCGTTGCGTGCATTCCGCGTGGGCAGAACGCAGTCGAACATGTCGACGCCAAGGGCCACGCACCGGACCAGATCCTCAGGCGTGCCGACTCCCATCAAGTAACGCGCCTGCTCAGGCGGCATCAGCGGCACTGTCGCCGCCAGGACTTCCAGCATGACGTCCTTGGGTTCTCCGACGCTCAACCCCCCGATTGCCATGCCGTCGAAACCCATCTCCAGGAGTTCCTGGACGGACTTTTGCCGCAAATCCGGATAAACGCCCCCTTGAATTATTCCGAATAGTCCCCTGGGCACGGCCGCCTCACACCGCCACTGGTCGCGGCAGCGCGCGGCCCACCGCATCGATAGTGCCATTGACTGTTCCGCGTCCGCCCGGCTGCACGGATATGGGGTGCACTCGTCAAACACCATGGCGATGTCCGGACTCAGCGCCATCTGCACTTCCATGACCGTTTCCGGACTGAGAAAATGGCGGCTGCCGTCGAGGTGCGACTGGAAGTAGACTCCTTCCTCGCTGAGCCTGCGCAGCTCGCGATGACTGAAGACCTGGAATCCTCCGGAGTCGGTCAAAATGGCGTGATCCCAGGACATGAAGCGGTGCAGGCCACCCAGATGCGCGATGCGCTCATGGCCCGGGCGCAGATACAGATGATAGGTATTCGACAGCAGGATGCGGCAGCCCGCTTCCTCCAGCCACTCGTGGGGCAGCGCTTTCACTGTCGCCGCCGTCCCCACCGGCATAAAAACGGGAGTCTCGATGTCACCGTGCGCGGTGTGTAAGATCCCCAGCCGCGCCGATGAACTTGTGTCCCTGTGAATAACCTCAAATCCGAAACTCATCCACGGACCTCAAACTAAATCAAAGTAAGAAGCCAGGAGTCAGAATAATAGAAGCTGCTGGCATCAATTTCCACAGAATGCGCGGGATCAAGCGGCAGCCGGGGCTGACAATTCCCCGCACCCGGTTGCGCCAGGCGTCTTTCCCTCTGACTGCTGACCCCTGACTCCCGACTTCTGCTATAGTGGTCTCATGCGGATAGGCATTGTGGGGGCGCGTCTGGCCGGCTCGTACGCAGCTCTGATTCTGTCGCGTCTGGGTCACGAGGTGTTGCTCCTTGATCCCTCCACGGCAGGGGAAAAGCCGTGCGGCGGAGGCATCACTGCAAAAGCCCTCCTCTCGATGCCATGGTTTCGCGATCAGCAGCTGCCCCACAGCGAGATCCGCACGGTAGAGCTGACCACGCTCGAGGGCAGGTCTGCGGCGGTGCCTCTCAGCCAGCCAATTCATATCTTTTCGCGCGCAGCCCTGGATGCCGCCTTGCGCAGCGCGGCGCTCGAAGCCGGCGCACGCTTCTTTCCCGAACGAGCGCTCCGCTTTACGCCGTACCGCAAAGGCTGGCTGATCACGACGGCGTCCGGGGCCTGCCACGAGGTCGATTTTCTGATCGGCGCGGATGGAGCGAACAGTTCGGTGCGCGCGGTCGTGGCGGGCAAGCTGGCAGCCGGCGATCTCGCCCTCGCCCTCGGACACTACCTGCCCGGTTCCCATCACCCGGACAGGATTATCATTGTCTTTCAGGAAAACGGCTTCCATGGATATCTCTGGTCTTTTCCTCGAGTCGACCACGCCTCCATAGGAATCATTCATCGCCTGCCCGGCGCCAGGGCGGTGGATCTGCGCCGGCGGGTCAGCGATTTTATTTCTTCCCGTTACCCCGGCGCTGTAGCCTCCAAAAACAGCTTTTTTGCGGCTCGCGTGCCGTGCCTGAGTCGTAGGACTCTCATCAGCCAGCGTGCCTGCGGCCGCAACTGGGCTCTGCTGGGCGACGCCGCGGGCTTCGTCGACGCCATCACCTCGGAGGGTATCTATTTTGCCCTCCGATCTGCGGAAATCTTGGGGGAATCCCTGCGGGCCGGCGACCCGTCAGCCTATGAGCTGAACTGGCGCCGCGATTTTGGCGCCGAACTCGAGCGCGCGGCCGCGTGGCGCGACCAGTTCTATGCGGGCACATTTCTGCTGCACGCATTCACGCACCGCGCCGTTCAGATGCTGCGGCGAAGCGCCACGGTCCGGCGCATTACTGACAGTCTGATTTCCGGGAGTATGTCTTACCAACAGATCCGCTCCAGACTGCTCTCGCAGAGCCCGCGCATCCTGGCCGAAACGCTGCGCGCCATGCTGTCCCGGGTCTGAATATCAAGAGCAGCCGCGCATAGTCCGGTGCGGCCTGCGGGGGCACAATCCCGGATTTCTCTTCGGTTGTGGCTGCCGGCCGCGGCGTATCATGCGCGGCTGCTTGCCGTCGTTATGAATCAGCTGAGCCTTCCGGAAAGGCCTCCCGTTCGAATCCAGTAGACCGAGCCGCCGTCCACAAGAAATATGTCCTGCGCGTCCATTGCCAGTCCCACCAGCATCGGGCCGGCAATGTGATAAACAAGTTCCTTCGAGACCAAGGAATACCGGAAAATCCCCTTCTTCCCGCCGTAGGCGGCAGCGATCCAGAGATCGCCGTCCGCGCTGAACGCAAGCCCCTGGGGTCGCGCCAATCCTTCCAGCAGGAGCGTGACCTCGCCAGTTCGCGAGATGCAGTACACAGGGTCGCGCATCGCCAAAGTGGGCCCCGTCACATAGAGAGTTTCCTCACCATCGAGGGCGAGGTGAAACGCCGAAATACTCGGCGGCAGCAAGGCAAACACTTCCGGCGTGCCGCCCGGATTGATGCGATGAATCTTGCCGGTTCGGTCACCGACATAGAGCCTGTCTTCCCTGTCGAACAGGATGTCGCACGGAATGCCCAGGTCTTCGGCGATAATGTCGAGACGCTCATAGTCCGTATATCGAAGAACTGTGCCTTCGCCCCGATTTGAGATGTAGAGCTGACCGTCGCGACCGAAGGCCAAACCCGTCGGATTCATGATTTCACAGGGAAATGGCGTCACCTCCCCGCCTCGTGAAACCCGGATCAGCGGTTGCGGGCTCTGCTGTCCGCGCGTGCCGCTTATCGTAGTAATGATCGTGCCGTCGGGTGCAATCACAGGATTGGCGACCGGATGCAGCCCTGTGGCCAGCACGGTGCCGATGGTGAATGGGAAGACCGGAGACATCAATTCATTCACACTGAGAGCAACCCCAAGTGCCTTCGTATGCTCTGGCACCCTGGTCACCACGCGATCCTCCGAGGCCGAGACAATCACTGCTTCGGTTTCGCCGAACCGCACTTTGGCCGACGAAGGAAGACCGGGCCTGAATCCTCGGCACTGAATCGAAATTTCGCCTCCCGGTATTGCGATGGAGGGAGTAACCGCCGTAATCAACAGTTCCTGTGATTTCATGAAGGAAAACTTACGTCACTTCGCAACTCAAGATCAAGCCGAAGCCGAGGACAGTTCGGCACCCGCGACCTCAGCGCGCCCGGGTTGAGATTTATGAGTGCCGCCATGGCATGCGATTCGCGCCTGCTTTTTCCCGACGGTCTATAAATCGCAGTCTCCTGAAATCAGTGGAATCCGCGACTGTTATTTTTTGATATCATTAAGAGTTTGGCTTGAGGCGGATGCTGTCGCCGGGAGATTCCCGATTGCCTGCAGAACATGACGGCGCCATCACTGTTGTGGGCGCCAGAGTTCACAACCTGAAAAACATCACGGTCGAACTTCCGCTGGATGCTCTCACCGTTGTCACCGGAGTCTCCGGCAGCGGCAAGAGCAGCCTCGCGTTCGATACCCTATACGCTGAGGGACAGCGCAGGTATGTCGCTTCCCTTTCCGCCTACGCCCGGCAATTCCTGGAGCGGGTCGACCGCCCCGATGTCGACGAAGTCAGCGGGATCTGCCCGGCGCTTGCCATTCGCCAGAAGAGCTACACCCGGAATCCAAGGTCGACGGTCGGAACGGTCACCGAGATCAACGACTATCTGCGACTGCTCTATGCAAGGATCGGCATTACCCGTTGCCATATCTGCGGCCGCACGATTGAAAAGGATACTCCGGAAAAAATCGCCGATTTTGTAATGTGCCTCCCCCGCGGGCTCCGCTTTTACATCTGCATGCCGCTGGCGCTCGACGGCACTTCCCCCGGACCGCCACAGACAAAGCCGCCGAGGCGTCCTACTGCCTCCCAGTTACAGGATCAGGCCCGCACGCCGGAGGCTAGGCTGGCCATGATTCTCCCCGGGCTGCAGCAGCAGGGGTTCGTACGGCTTCTTATCGGTGACCGGTTAGTCGAGTTGGCGGATGCCGTCGAGACCCTGCGCAGGAGCCCCGGTGAAGAGGTTCTCGTGGTTGTAGACCGTCTGTCCGTCCAGGACGATGTCCGGGAACGCCTCGTAGACTCCCTCGAAGCCTGCGGACGCGAGTCGGAAGGACGGATCGAGCTGATGCTGCCTTCCAATACGCCCGGAGAGAACGAGCGTCTTCTTTCGTCGACCTTTCCGCAAATCCGCTGGGTCCGGCATCCGGCCGGAACGCTCTTGAAGTTCAGTGAACGATTTGAATGCCAGCTGTGCGGCGTCGCCTGTGAGGAGCCTGAACCCCGTTTATTCTCCTTTAACAATCCATTTGGAGCCTGCCCCGAGTGCCAGGGATTCGGCAACACCGTCACCCTCGACCTCGATCTGGTAATCCCGGACCAATCGAAGAGCCTGGCCGGGGGCACCGTCAGCCCGTGGACCAAGCCGCGCTACCGCGGCTTCCAGAACAGACTGCTCAAGTTTGCGCAGAAAGAAGGGATCGACATCGACCTCCCATGGCGGGAGCTGCCTCAGGAGCACCGTGATCGCATCCTCAACGGCAAGAGCGGCTTTCCCGGCATCCGGGGATTCTTCGACCTGCTGGAGCAGAAAAAATACAAGATGCACGTGCGCATCTTTATAAGCCGCTATCGCGGCTACGCGGTCTGTCCCGGCTGCAACGGGGAGAGACTGCGTCAGGAAGCGCGGGATGTGCTTGTCGGGGGCAGGCGCATCTCGGAGGTCGCCCGCATGACGATCCGCGAGAGCGCCGGTTTCATCCAATCCCTGCAGCTCACCTCCGAGCAGCAGGCGATCTCGCGGAAAATCCTGGAGGAGATCAGCCACCGTTTGGATCTGCTGCTCCGCGTAGGGCTCGACTATCTTTCGCTCGATCGACTATCCTCTTCCCTTTCTGGCGGCGAATCGCAGCGCATCCAGCTGGCCACATCGCTGGGTTCGACACTTGTGGGGGCGCTCTACGTTCTCGACGAACCGAGTATTGGACTGCACCCGCGCGACAGCCGGCGTCTCATCGAGATTCTGGAGAGCCTGAAATCCATGGGCAATACTGTGGTCGTGGTCGAACACGACCGCGAGATCATGAGCGCTGCCGACCACGTCATCGATCTGGGTCCCCGAGCCGGAGAAAACGGCGGGCAGGTTGTCTACCAGGGGAATTTCGCCGGCCTGTGCAAAGCGGGGGAATCCCTCACGGGGCGCTATTTAAAGGGTGAGTTGAAGATTCCCACGCCCATCTTCCGCCGACGGAGCAATGGTCGTTATCTCGAGATCATCAATGCCCGCAAGCATAACCTCCAAAACCTGAACGTGCGCATTCCGTTGGGAGTCTTTGTCTGTATCGCCGGCGTCAGCGGCAGCGGCAAATCCACCCTGGTTCGCGACGTGCTCTACCCCGCAATCAGAAAAGCCAAGGGGCAGGCGGCTGAAACACATGACGGATGTGATGGCCTGCGCGGCGCCGATCTGATTATCGAGGCCGTGCTCGTGGATCAATCACCCATCGGGAAAACTCCGCGCTCGAATCCCGTGACCTACATCAAGGCCTTCGACGCCATCCGCCAGATCTTTGCGGGAACCCGCGACGCTTACGCGCGCAACCTGCAGCCGGGCCACTTCTCCTTCAACCTGGCCGGGGGCCGGTGCGAAACCTGCCAGGGAAGCGGGACCATCACCGTCGAGATGCAGTTTCTGGCCGATGTAGAGCTGACCTGCGAGGACTGCAAGGGGAAGCGCTACAAGAGCGCGGTCCTCGAGGTGCTGTACAAAGGGAAGAACATCGCCGAGGTGCTTGACCTCACCGTCCATCAGGCCATCGAGTTTTTTGCCGGACACGCCAAGTTGGTCCGGAAGCTGAGGGTGCTGGAAGATATCGGCCTGGGATATTTGCGCCTGGGCCAGTCTGCAGGTTCTCTGTCCGGGGGAGAGGCCCAGAGAATCAAGCTTGCAGCTTTCATATCCGGCCAGAGCGCCAAAAACACCCTTTACATTTTTGATGAACCGACCACTGGTCTCCACTTTGACGATATTCGCAAGCTGCTGGCCGCCTTCGACAAGCTGATCCATGCCGGGAATTCCGTGGTGGTCATCGAGCACAATCTCGATGTCATCAAGAGTGCGGACTGGGTCATCGACCTGGGGCCGGAGGGTGGATCGGGTGGAGGCCGAATCGTGTTTGAAGGCTCTCCCGACGACTTGATTGCAAACCGCCGCTCCTACACCGGCCGCTTCCTCAGGAGCTATATCCGTACCTGAAACCGCAACGTCGGGGACCAGAGGATCCGGAAAAAAAACGATGTCCTGTCTATGCGCCCACAGCACCCCCCGCGTTGAGATTTTGAGTTTCTTGAATCTGCCAGGAGCATTCGGTATGATGGAGGTGCTCCTGCAATGTTGGTGATGGCAAACTTTGTTTGAGCCAACATTCTATTTGATGGGAGTCTGAGTCGTTCCGCGGTGAGCAAACTTTTCCTGCGGGAACTTGATTGCCTGATGCGGAGCGCAGGATACCCCCTTGGCAACAAGGTTCAAATAGATGATGCCACACGGCAGCGCGGGGGCTTTTTTTTGCCCGAGACGAGCACTCTCCTTGGGCCTGAGAGCACGGACGAAATCTCACATGCGCGTCTTGTTTATCGGGGACATCTTCGGCAAGCCTGGCAGAAAAGCCCTCTTTGAGAAGCTGCAGGGGCTGGTCCAGACACACCAGGTCGATTTCTGCATCGCCAACGTGGAAAATGCCGCGGGCGGCTTCGGCCTCACGCCCCAGATTGCCGAGGAGTTCCTCCGGGCCGAGATCGATGTACTCACTACCGGCAACCACATCTGGGACAAGCACGCCATCCTTCCCTACCTCACGCAGCAGCCGAGGCTGTTGCGCCCGCACAATTACCCACCGGCTGCGCCTGGAACGGGACTTTTCATCGGCGACAGCCGTTGCGGCGTGCGCGTTGCAGTGATCAGCCTTCAGGGGCGCGTCTACATGCCTTCCATCGATTGTCCCTTTGCCGTGGGAGAGGCTGCGGTAGAAGAGGTGCGGAGGCAGACCAAGGTGGTGCTCGTAGACTTTCACGCCGAAGCGACTTCCGAAAAGCAGGCGTTTGCATGGTATGTGGACGGCCGCGTCAGCGCGGTGGTCGGAACCCACACTCATGTGCAGACCGCCGACGAACGGATCCTTCCCCGGGGCACCGCCTTCATCACGGACCTCGGCATGACTGGCCCCTACGATTCCGTCATCGGATCAATACCCGACCTCGCACTGGAACGATTCCTCAAACAAATCCCTGCTCGCCTGGAGCCGGCGTCGGGCAATCTCCGTTTTTGCGGAGCCGTCGTCGAAATCGAAGAGTCCAGCGGACTAGCTATCTCCATTACTCGCATCAATATCCCAGCATGATTCCAGACTTCTGATTCCCCTTCGCTTGAGGAACGCCCTGAACAACTACTGAAGTCGGAGGTCGGATCAACAGAGGAAGCGGTCAAGTATCGACACACAGGCGAGAGAACGGCGGCTCACGGCGTCATCCATGTTCTGGAGCGCCTCTCGGGAGCGGTAGAGTTCGTCGGCGAGGCTCAAGGCGGCCAGCACCGCCACCTTCAAGGTGTCGACCGAGCCCGACGAGGCAGCCAGTTCGCGCATCCGCGTATCGAGGCAGGAGCATAGAGAGCGCAGTCGCTCCGTATCGCCGCTGGTGCGCAGAGCATACTCACGATCGTAAATCTTGACGTTGACGACGCCGGATTGCGGATCAGTCATGGCACACCCCGCTGCTGGCAGCATATCTGCACCGCGGGATTATCTTACCTCTAACGTCGCCAGAAGGCTCAGGGCTTTTTCCACCCGTTCGCGCAACGCTTCCCGCTCTTTCTGGAGCTGAGCCAGATTCTGGCTGTACCCGGCCTCGTTCTGGCGCAAGGCCTCCATCTCATTCTTCAGTTTCTGATTCTCGGCCTGCAGGGTTTCATTCTCTTGTCGGATGGCCTTGAAAGCTTCCACCACCCGAAAGATCTTGTCTTCAAGATGGCCGAAGCGCTCCAGACCGGTGAGCTCCAACTGACTGTTTTTCTCGGTCATGTTCACCTTATCTGTTTTCGGCGCCGAAGTGGTCACGCAGAAAGGACCGGATATTATCGCTAAAGCCCTGCACCCGGTCAATTGTGAGGGTCGCTTCGCGATCGAGGAAGGTAAACCGAAGGGTCATGCTCACCCTGCCCGAAGGAATCTGGCCCCCTTCGTAAACGTCCACTAGATCCAGAGTGGCCAATTCAGGGATCCCCAAACCGAGGATCCCATGCCGCAACTCGCCATAGCTTGTGTCCTGGGGAACCACAATTGAAATATCACGCTCCACCGCCGGAAATCGGGGCAGAGGCTCGAAGCGGACTGGCGAAAACAGATATGGGTAGAGTCCCTGAAAGTCGATCTCGGCAAGGAACACGGGCTGTTTCAGTTTGAATTCCTCTTCGAGATCGGGATGTAGAGCCCCCATCACTCCGAAGCGCCGGCCGTCCACCATGAGTGCAGCGGCGCCGGCATCCGCGAGCCAGACTAATTGCGAAGTGGGAACTATGTCGGCCGGCGCACAGCGCAATCCTGCCAGCAGTCCGCTGATCGCGCCTTTGAGGTGATGGAAATCATAGTTGGCGGCATTGTTATGCCAGTTCCGTCCGGCCGCAGCGCCAGTCCCGAGAATCCCCAGGGTGTTGCGCTCGACAACGGTGCCGTCCTCTTTTCGGTGGAACACCTTTCCGATCTCGAAGACGCGCACCACGCGCTGATTGTGGTTGAAGTTGTGCCTTGCGGTCCTGATCAATCCCGGAGCCAGATATCCCCGCAGGAATTGTGTTTCCTCCGTCAGCGGATTCCGGATTTCGAGTGGCTGTCCCTGGGTCGGCGGGAAACGGCGGTTTTCCTGCTCGCCGGCAAAGCTGAGGTTCATGGTTTCACTGTAGCCCAAGCCAAGGAGAATGCGCCTGGCAGCCCGCTCGCAGGGATGAATGGGTGATGGCTCGCCGGCACGCTTGCTCGCCGGGACGGTGGTGGGTATGTTCTGGTATCCATAAAAGCGGGCAACCTCTTCAATGAGATCGGCCTCCAGTTCCATGTCTGCCCGGTAGGAGGGACACTGAACCAGCCACCTTCCTTTACCCCTGCGCGCAGGTTTGAAATTCAGGCGCTTGAGAGTGGATTCCACAAATGCCGGCGTCAGGCTGACTCCGAGTAATGACTCGGCATGCACGCGGGCGAGTTCGATCTGGACGGGCGCGATCGGTGCGGGATAAATATCCTGCACGCTCCCGGCGATGTGCCCGCCGGCAAGCCGCCGCATCAGGTAGCAGGTGCGTGCGATGGAGGCGAGCGGCCCGTTCCAGTCGGCTCCGCGCTCAAAGCGGTAGCTCGCCTCCGTCGAGAGCCCGAGTTTCCTCGAGGTGCGTCGAATCGATGCAGGTTGGAAATAGGCGCACTCGAGCAGAACCCTTTGCGTCGTGTCGCCGATCTCCGAATCACGGCCGCCCATCACGCCGGCAATGGCGACCGGCCCGGCACCATCATGGATGAGCAGCATCTGTTCATCCAGTTCACGCTCTACCCCATCCAGGGTCGCCATTTTTTGTCCCAGGCGGGCGCGCGCTACGACAATTCTCCCTTCATGCAAACGGTCGAAATCGAAAGCGTGCAACGGGTGGCCGCGTTCAAGCAGGACATAGTTGGTGATGTCCACGATGTTGTTCACCGGCCGCATGCCGGAGGCTTCCAGGCGGCGCTGCATCCAGGCAGGAGACGGTGCCACGCGGATGCCGTCGAGAACCAGCCCTGCGTAACGTGGACAAAGGTCCGGATCCCGGATCTCGATCGAGTACGGTATCCTCTCCTCCGAGACGCGCAGCACTTTGGCTGTGGGAAGAGGCTTGAGCCGCTTCCCGTAACGCGCGGCGATTTCCCGCGCAATTCCAAGGTAGCAAAGGCAGTCGGGGCGGTTCGATGTAACCTCGACTTCGAGTACCGGAGAGCCACCGACCTCGGAGGCCGATTCGACCACAAGGCCCGCCATGGTCAGGTCTTCGCGCAGCGCGGTAAGGTTCTCCGGCAAATCGAGAAACTCCTGTAACCACTCGATACTGATCTTCATAATGTCGCACCAGGGAGACCGTCAAGCCGCCGGGACGCCGGGCCGCGAGGGGACCGGGTCTTCTTGGTGTCCTGGCGTCCTGGCGGTCATGATCCTGCCCATTATTATCTGCGGCAATGCCGCTCCACGCAATCCGTGGCTGAGCCTTCAATCTTGAACGTTTAGAACTGGTTCAAAAACCGGAGGTCGTTCTCAAAAAAGAGGCGGATATCATCGACGCCGTACTTGAGAATAGCCACCCGGTCAATGCCCATGCCCCAGGCAAATCCGGAAAATCGCGAGTCGTCAACGCCGGACATGCGCAACACTTTGGGATGTACCATTCCTGCACCCAGGATTTCAATCCAGCCGCTCTGCTTGCAGATGCGGCATCCGATTCCAAGGCAGAAGATGCAGCTGATATCGACTTCAGCGCCGGGCTCCACAAAGGGGAAAAAACCCGGGCGCAGGCGCATGCGGATATCCGGATGGAAGACGCGCTTAAGAAAGATCTCCAGCGTTCCTTTCAGGTCGCCCATGGTAATGCCCTCGTCCACCACGAGAACATCGACCTGGTTGAACATGGGCGAATGGGTGGCATCAAAGGGATCCCTGCGATAAACCCTCCCGGTGCAAACCGCCCGAATCGGGGGCTTCATCGTTTCCATCGAGTGCACCTGCACGGTGGAGCAGTGGGTGCGCAAGAGCAGGTTGTCATCGAAATAGAAGGTATCCTGCGCATCCCGCGCCGGGTGATTGCGCGGCATATTCAAGGCTTCGAAGTTGTAGTAGTCGGTCTCGACCTCGGGAAGATCGAAAACCTTGAAGCCCAGGCTGAGAAAGACCTGCTCGATTTCTTCCTGCAGGCGCTTAATCGGATGCTGTGCGCCCAACGCATAAGGGAAGCCAGGCCGCGTGACGTCGATGGGTTTGCGGCTCTTCAGCACCTCGGCTTCTTCGACTGCGGTGCGCACCTCCGCGAGTCGGTGCTCGACGAATTCGCGCAATTGGTTCATCGCCTGACCGAAAGCAGGGCGTTCCTCCCTGGGAAGATCCCTAAGCCGCTTCATCTCGCCGGTGATGATGCCACTCTCCCGCGACAGCCATTTGTCGCGCACGCTCTTCACCCGATCGAGACTCGCCGCTCGGGACAGATCCTCTTCGAACTGTTCGCGTAGTTCTTCGATCGAAGCACTCATCGACAGCCTCCGAAAGCAGGGGTCAGGAGTCAGCAGCAAACATCCGGATCGGCGGCCGGAAATTGCGCATCAGAGCCTGAATAGGAGCATCGAGAAATAACTTCAAACCACCAGCAGTCGCTTCCCGACTTCTATTCTGACGCCTGACTCTTAAAAAAAAGCGCCCGGCGGCGCGGACACCGGGCGCTCCATAGTTCGAACTGGAATCAATCCTACGCAGCCGCCAGTGCCGCCTTCGCGGTTTCCGTGAGGCGGGTAAACGTCTCGGGATCCTGGATGGCGATGTCCGCCAGAACCTTGCGGTCAAGCTCGACGCACGCCTTCTTCAACCCGAGCATAAACTTGCTGTAGGACATGTCATTGTGCCGCGCGGCCGCGCCGACCCGCACGATCCAAAGCCGGCGGAAGTTGCGTTTCTTGGTGCGGCGATCACGGTATGCGAAGCGCAGCCCGCGCTCGACCGATTCCCGCGCAGACCGGTGCAGTTTGCTTTTCGTCAGGCGGTACCCTTTGGCGAGCTTGAGGATCTTTTTGCGCCGCTCGATCCGCTTGTTTCCTCTTTTTACTCTCGGCATTTCTACACTCCAAAGTATGGCGGCCTTGTCACCCCATTCCTGCGGGGACGACGGCAGCACTTAAATGTTCAGCATCTTCTTGACGCGATGGGTGTCGGCTTTGCTCACCAGCGCCGCAGTCGCCAGCTTTCTGACTCTCTTGCGCGGCTTCTTGGTCAAGATATGCCGGTGGTGGCTGCGGTGACGCACGATCTTGCCCGTTCCCGTCACCTTGAAGCGCTTGGCCGCGCTCCGGTTTGTCTTCCGCTTTCTCACAACTCTCTCCTTATCCAGTCATTCGGTTTCGCGCAATCCGTCCCGCCGCAAAAGCCGGGGCAGAACTAATTTTTCTTCGGTGCGAAGATCGCTACCAGTGCGTACCCTTCCATTCTGGGAGCTTTCTCCACCTCGGCAAGCTCTACCAGATCGCCGAGGAGCCGCTCCATGAGCCGGCGACCGATTTCCTGATGAGTCATCTCCCGACCTCTGAAGACAACCGTAGCCTTTGCCTTGTCGCCATCCGTCAGAAAACGGACGATGTGGTTCTTTTTAAACTGGTAATCATGTTCCTCGGTCTTGGGCCGGAACTTGACTTCCTTTAGAACCACCTGCTTCTGATGTTTCTTTGCATCGTGCGCCCGCTTGCTTTTCTGATACTGAAACTTGCCGTAATTCATGATGCGGCATACGGGCGGCGTGACGCCTGGGGCTACCTCAACGAGATCCAGGTCACGCTCACGTGCGCTGGCGAGAGCCTGCTCGGGAGCCATGATCCCCAACTGTTCGCCATTCTCGTCGATGACGCGAATTTCCTTGGCCCGAATCATCTCGTTTATGCGAACTCTGATTTGTTTGATTGTCGACCTCCTTCTCGCTGTTGGGGAAGCGCATTGTCGTCCCGAGGCTAGGGACGCGCCGCCCGGGCATTAATATATTCTCTGATTCTGGCCAAAAAGCTGTCCAATGTCTGGCCGCCCTCGTCTCCCTGAAAACGATTCCTCACCGAGACCTTGCCCTGCTCCACTTCCTTGTCGCCGACAATGAGCATATAGGGAACCTTCTGCGTCTGCGCCTCGCGAATCTTGTACCCCATCTTCTCGCTTCTGTCATCAAGTTCCGTCCGCAACCCGGCTTCCCGAAGCCGTATGTTGACCTGCTGTGCATACGCATGATGACGTTCCGAAATGGGGATCACCGTAACCTGCACAGGCGCGAGCCAGATCGGGAAAGCACCCGCATAGTGTTCGATCAGGACCCCGAAGAAACGCTCCACGGAGCCCAGGATCGCACGATGGAGCATCACGGGCTGATGCGCCTGGCCATCCGGCCCTATGTACTTCAGATCGAAACGCTTCGGCAGGGTAAAGTCGAACTGGACCGTCGAGAGTTGCCAAGGGCGGCCGATCGCGTCGATGAGTTTGACATCGATCTTCGGACCGTAGAAGACCGCTTCCCCTTCCATGCGCTTCCACTCCATGCCCTTGTCTTTCATCGCCTGTACCAGGGCTCCCTCCGCCATGGCCCAATCATCCGCAGTACCGGCATATTTCTCCTGCTTTGCCTCGTCGCGAACCGAGAGCTCCACCTTGTACCTGTCGAATCCGAAGCTCTTCATCACGAAAAGAACGAGATCCAACAAGGCAAGGATTTCACCATAGACCTGATCGCGGGTGCAGAAGATATGGGCGTCGTCCTGGGTGAAGCCGCGCACCCGCAGCATGCCGTGTAAAACACCACTCTTCTCATAGCGGTACACCGTTCCGTACTCGGCATAGCGCTGCGGCAGGTCACGGTAACTGCGCATCCTGGATTGATACACCTGGATATGGCCCGGGCAATTCATCGGCTTGATGACGAACTCTTCGTCCTCGATGTTGAATACGTACATGTTCTCGCGGTAGTACTCGTAGTGCCCGGAGGTTTTCCAGAGCGTGTTGCGAGCCACATGCGGAGTCGTGACGAAGTCGTAGCCCCGGTTGATGAGCTCGGGCGTGAGGAATTTCTCAATGGCCATGCGCACGCGCGTGCCCTTGGGGTGCCAGAAGATCAGACCAGGCCCCGCTTCCTCGGAGATGCTGAACAGGTCGAGTTCACGCCCCAGCTTGCGATGGTCCCGCTTCTTCGCTTCCTCGATCTGAATCAGATAGGTTTCCAGCTCGGCACGCGTCATGAAGGACGTTCCGTAAATCCGCTGCAGCTGCTCGTTGTGCTCGTCGCCCTTCCAGTACGAACCGGCGATGCTGAGGAGCCGGAAGGTCTGGGGATCAATCGAACCGGTGGAAAGAACGTGCGGGCCGGTGCAAAAATCGACCAGATCACCCAGTCGGTAGCAGGAGAGGGTCTGCCCCGCCTTTTCCCGGATCAGCTCGACCTTGAGATGCTCGCCCCGGCCTGAGAAGTAGTCGACCGCTTCCTGCTGGGAAATGATGCTGGGTTCGTATTTGAGCTTCTGCCCGACCAGTTCCCTCATTTTCTCTTCGATTCTTGGAAGATCGGCTTCGCCGAAGCTCTCCGAACGCTCGAAGTCATAGTAGAAGCCCTCGCTGATGGCCGGCCCGATGCCCAGGTGTGTGCCCGGGAACAACGCGCTCACTGCCGCCGCCATCAGATGCGAAGTGCTGTGGCGATATACCTCCAGCTGCTCGTTGGGATCGTCGATCTCCCCCGTTCTGCCGTCAGCATATATTACTTTCAGCGCCATAACTTTAACGTGAACCCTCACTCTTGACGCCTCGGAGCACGAGGCCAGAAGAAAGGTGCACACCTTCCTTGTTCATTAGTTTGTAAATTGCGTGGAGGAAATGATTTGAAACCGGGGCGCAGCCTTCATCGCGGTTTTCCCTAAACGGGTCATGGCTCCTGTGCGGTGGCCTGGTAGGCGCGAGCGGATTTGAACCGCTGACCCCTTCCGCGTCAAGGAAGTGCTCTCCCCCTGAGCTACGCGCCTAAAAAACAGGGACTAAAGCTATCAGAAAGGCTGAAAAGGTGTCAACACTATTCCCAGCCAATTCCAGCTATGCGGCACGTTTAAGGGGCACCACACCCTTTTTCAGGACCTCAAGGGCCTTGTCAAACTGCTCCTGACTCACTTTGTCTTCCAATTGCCTGTATTTGGCAGCGTCGTCCTGCGCATCAAAGTATGCATCCACGAGCAGACTCTGAAGCCGATCCTCATCGGGCGACTCCACATCCGGTTTGATGCCGGTATCCCGCAAAGTCTCGTCATTCTCAATCATTTTGCCGTCCGGCGTATAGAACTTGGCCGTAGACAGGATCAGCATCGCTCCGCTTTTCAACTCTATCCGTTTCTGCAACGAGCCGATCCCGAAAGACTTCTCGCCGACGACAAACGCCCTTCCGTTGCCTTGGAGGGCTCCGGCAGCAATTTCGGCCGGCCCTGCCGTTGAACCGTTAATCAATGCCACCATCGGAAGGTCCGTAATGAACTTTTCAGGGGCCGCTTTGACGTCCAGGACCGTTTCGCCGCCGCGTGTTTTGCTGGTATAAATCCCACCACTCTTGAGGAAGAAATTGGCCAACTCCGCTCCGTTGACCGGCTCTCCATTTGCACAGTCCCTTAAATCCAGAAGCAATTTCTGCGCCCCGGCGGAGATGAGGGTCTTCAGTTTGATCCGGGCCTGCTCCAGTACCGGCGCTGAGAGAGAGGGGATCTCGAGCACTCCAATATGACCGTCCAGCATGCGTGAGCCGACGGCAACAGGCTCTTCGTTCTTGCGGACCATCTCAAGCTCGGTCGGCTTTGTCTGGGATCCGCGAAAAACCGTTGCCTTCACCTTGCTCCCCGCAGCTCCCCGGAGAAGGCTTTCAGCCTCGATAATGCTCTTGTCTTCCACATTTATGCCATCAATGGAAACCAGGTAGTCACCCGCACGCATTCCCGCCGCCGCCGCAGGACCGTTTCGTGCCGTCGCGACGACACAGATGATGTTAGCACGTTTGGACAGAACTACGCCGACATCCGCGGTCTTGTCCTTGCGGCTATCCAGGCCACGAACCTGATCTGCGGTGAGGAAAGTGCTGTAGGGATCGAGGGCTTCGATCAATCCACGCATGGCTCCTTCCTGGACTTTGTTCATGTCCGGAGCCTCCACATAGTCGGAGTCGATCCTCGCCAGCGCGTCCATGAAGACGTTAAGTGCCGGGTAGGCTTCATTCCCGGCAGAAACCTTTTCGTAAAAGGCCGCAGAAATACAATATAGGACGACCAGCGCCGAACATACAAAAACCACTATCTTACCTTTTCGCAGCATTGTTCCTCCGACAGCCCAACATCGAAACTGCAGAATTATATAGTATTACCGTCCCAGCGGCAAACAATTCCACGGGAGAATCCTTAACAGGCGCCCGAGCCCCTCCGGGCCATTGCGCCGCAGGCAAGAGCCTTAACCCGGGTCATTCATGAATGTGCCACCAAAATGCGGTTTTGGACGCGGAAAAACGCTGACCCTCGCCGATCGTTCGGCCTTCGTCGGCGTGCAGGAGCTCCTGCATGCGTGTATCCGCGTCCGATTTTGTTGCTCTTCACGGGCGTACGCTTCTGCTTTATGGGTGATTCAGGTTAAGTGTTCTGCCGTCTCGGCGCTCTCAGCGAACTTGGCGTTGAGGTTTCTTGGATGCGGCTGTGCCCGCGCCAATTTGTTCGGGGCTGGGCTTTATTGGCTGGTTGACGGTATCCGGAGCTTGTGGTCCAATGACTGCGTGCGTCGCGGTCGAATCCTGGCATTGGACTATGGGAGCAGGAACGTCGGGCTTGCCACAAGTGATGAGCTGGGTATAGTGGTCCGCCCGCTCCCCTCCATCCCGAACCAAAACCGGCGCGCTTTACTCCACCGGCTCAAGGCCTCGGTCAAGGAGCACGCCATCGAGTCGCTTGTAGTGGGGCTCCCGCTTAACATGAACGGCACCGCCGGCGAATCGGCACAACGGGTCCGGCACTTTATGGGACAATTGCGCCAGGAGTTGAGTCTGCCCGTGTGGGAAGTGGATGAGCGGCTCTCGACTGTTGAGGCAGCAGAAATGTGGAGAGACATGACCGCCCGGCAGCAGCGCAGGTATCGCACAGTCGACTCGCTAGCCGCCGCCTTCATTCTGGAGCGATTTTTGAGGGAGGCATAAGAAGTGCGACGCTGGCTGGCCGGAATAATCCTGGGCCTGTTGGCACTCACGGGAGCAGCCGCGCTCTGGCTGCAACAGGAGCTCGCCACCCCTTACTACGGCGCCGAAGGCACCGAAACTTTCGTCGACATCCCGCACGGTGCCGGGACCGACGCAATCGGTGCCGCGCTGCAAGCCGGCGGCATACTGCATCACAAGCTGCCATTCCTCATCTATGTGCGCTGGACCGGGCTGGGCCGGCGCCTGCGGGCAGGCGAATACCGCTTCAGTTCGCCGGCGCGTCCGGCACAGGTCGTCCAGCGTCTGGTTCAGGGTGACGTCTTTTACCGCACCATCACCATTCCGGAAGGTCTGACTGCGCAGGAAACCGTTGCCCTCATCGCCCGCAGCGGTCTCGGCAACGAGAAGGAAATGGATGAGTTGCTCGGCAGGGTTGACTGGATTTCCGATCTCGATCCCCGAGCCGCGAGTCTTGAAGGCTATCTTTTCCCCAATACCTACCGTTTCTCGCGACACACGACACCTGAGGAAATGTTGAAGGCCATGGTCGTGGAGTTCCGGACGCGCTTTTCGACGATGCGTGCGGCCGACCCGCTCCCGCCCGGCTGGACCATTGCTCAGATCGTGACGCTGGCGTCCATGATCGAAAAGGAGGCCAAGGCCGATGACGAACGGCGTCTGGTTGCCTCCGTACTGACGAACCGCTTGCGCGCGAAAATGCCGCTGGCCTGCGATCCGACCATAATCTATGCCCTCAAGCTGGCGGGAACCTACCATGGCAATCTCCGCAAAGAGGATCTGGGAATCTCCTCCCCCTACAACAGCTACGTCCACCCCGGCCTCCCGCCGGGGCCGATTGCGAATCCCGGTGCAGCTTCTCTTCAGGCAGCCCTGGGCCCCGCAGTGAGCGACTATTTCTACTATGTATCCCGAAATGACGGCACGCACGCTTTTTCCAGGAATCTGCGGTCACACCTACTTGCCGTGGCACGCTACCAAAAGCGAAGACAGAGCCGCCATGAATGACACGGCGCGGAATATCCGCAACCGAAAGCCTCAACGCCGAGGTCGCGAAGAAAGCTCACGCAGAAGCGAAAATCCTCCGCGGCCTCTGCGACCTCAGCGTTGATCTCTTGCTTTTCTTGCCTAGATCGCGAGGATTTGTAGGTAATTAGTACGAAATCCACGAAAACAGGTTTCTTCGTGGATGTTGTGTCGCTTTTGACCGCGGTTGACTTGACGGAAGCAGGATGATAGGATTGCGGCGTGCACGGAAAGTCTATGATATATCAATACGTTAAAGTACTCCTGGTGACGTGGGTCCTGGGAATGATGACGACGGCCTCGCCTGTGCCGGCCCAGCAGGCGAAACCTTCCCTTCCCGATCCGATCAAGTTCATAAACAGGCGGGAACTGGTCATGCGCGCATCCCGCGCGGTGCTCGAGCAATTAGGCTATCGGATTGAGCTCGATGATCCCAAAGCGGGGCGTCTGATCACCCGGCCTTACGAATTCATTTCAGGGGCGCTCACCTCCTCCGAAGTGGATAAGATCGCGATCAAAACCGACACCATCACCGGGAGCTGGCTTAGAGCGCAGTACGTGGTCGAAACGTCATTCGAAGTCGTATCGCCCTCCGAGACGCTCGTCACGGTCCGGAGTAAAATCCAGGCCCTGAACCGGAACTCCGACGGCGCGGAAAAATGGGTGGAACTGCAGTCATTGGGTTCTGTAGAAAAACGTGTCCTGGGCAAGATCAGCATGAAGTTGCTCGGTACGGAGCCCGAGTTCAAGGACAATAAAGGATTTTGGGACAAGAAACCTACACCTCCGCCGCCGATAAAGAAACGGCCTGCCGCCTAGCCCGATGCCCACCCTGCTCCTGACATACAATCCGCTTACGATACGCCTGGGATTGGTGGTGTTCGCAATCCTGCTGGTGCTGGCGTTCCTCCTTTATCAGCTCCACAGCAGCCGGGTTCGCAAGGCGCGCGCGCACGCTGCCCCGGCTGAGACCGCGCCCGCACCGGCTGGTCCGCAGATGTTTGAACACTCCGTGCACTCCGGCTCTACGATTCTGGCTGATGTGATGCGCGGCGCTCTCATTTTGCTCGCTCTCTGCGTCGCGGCCGGCTTTATCCTGATTCTGCTGCCTGCGGGAACCATTGACCGCGTGGCCCTGAACCTGCGGCTCAGAAATGCGCCCCCTCTGCCCCAGGAAAGGATCTCGCTCCTTTATCTTGGCGACGAGACCAAGGGCAAGGAGTTCCACATTCGAGGGGTGATCCGTAATATTTCGACCCAGCCCATTGAGAAACTCGATGCGACGGTGCGCCTCTATGCCGCGGACGGGAGCCTGCTGGAAACCGCGGTGGTACGAATGGACACAGAGGTGATCGCGCCGGACGCAACTTCCTCGTTTCACCTGACATATCCTGACTACACCGGGCAATTCGGAAGCTACTCCGTTGATTTCAAATTGCGCCAGGGGGATTCCTTGCCTTACAAGGATATGCGACGAAGTAGTTGAGCTGACCTGTTAATGCAAAACAAGTACAGTCTTCTGCACCTGATACCCTACCTGCGCAGGTACCGGACAAAACTGGCGCTCGGTTTCGCCATGGTGGTTTGCACCGTCGCCGCCAGCATGGTTTCTCCCTGGGTGCTGAAGTATGTGGTGGATGATATTCAGGTCACCCTCGCGCCCGGAAAACTCCCCGGTTATGCTGCGCTGATACTTGGCATCTCCGTGGTGGAGGGATTCTTCCGCTTCTGGATGAGGAAGATACTGATCGGCGCCAGCCGGGAGATCGAATACGATCTGCGCAACGACTTCTTCGCCCACCTGCAGAAATTGTCGCTGTCCTTTTTTCAGACCCACAGTACGGGCGATGTCATGTCCAGGGCTACTAATGACCTGAACGCCGTACGGTCGGTTTTGGGCCCCGGAATCATGTACTCGGTTACCACCCTTGTGACGGTCGTGGTCGCAACCGCGGTTTTATTCCGCTTGAACTGGAAACTCACACTCCTTGCCTATATTCCGCTGGTGCTGGCTTCCCTGGGCGTCAAGAAATTCGGCAGGCAGATTCACGACCGCTTCGAGAGCATCCAGGAGCAGTTTTCACACATCAGCACGAGAGTTCAGGAAAATCTCGCGGGCATTCGTGTGGTAAAGGCATTTGCCCGCGAGGACTCCGAAATCGAAGTGTTCAGGGAGCTGAACGAGGACTATGTCAGGCGCAGCGTCTCTCTGATCCGGCTCTGGGGAATTTTTTACCCTATGATGTCGGCCCTTATCGGACTGTCCGCCGTGGCTCTGCTCTGGTATGGAGGGCGTGAAGTCGTTCACAAGCATCTCACTCTGGGAGAGTTCGTAGCGTTTCTCGGCTATTTGTCGATGCTGACCTGGCCTACGATCGCCACCGGCTGGGTTATCAATATCTTTCAGCGCGGCGCGGCCTCCATGGATCGCATCCTGCGTATACTCCATACGGAACCTGAGATTCAGGACGCCACGTCCTGTTCTGCCCCCTGTCCGGCCCGGGGAACTCTCGAAATCCGCGACCTGTCTTTTTGCTATCCCAACTCGGAACGCCAGGTGCTCCGGGGCATCAGCCTGACCGTGCCGGCAGGACAGACCCTGGCCATCGTCGGCCACACCGGGAGCGGCAAATCGACGCTCGTCAATTTGATCCCGCGCCTCTTCGATCCGCCGCCGGGAACAGTCTTCGTCGACGGGCGCGATGTGCGCCAGTGGCCACTCCGGGAACTGCGGAGAATGCTCGGATATGTGCCCCAGGAAACGTTCCTGTTTTCCGATACGATCCGCGCCAATATCGCCTTCTGCAAGGAAGAAGGGATCTCCGATCAGGAAGCGGGTTGGGCCACCCGCATCTCCGCGATCGAAGACGACATCCGGAACTTTCCCCATGGGTTGCGGACCTTCATCGGCGAGCGGGGCATTACCCTGTCGGGAGGCCAAAAGCAAAGGGTCGCCATCAGCCGCGCCGTCACCCGATCACCTAAGATCCTGATTCTGGATGATTCACTCTCGAGCGTCGACACCTACACAGAAGAACGGATCCTGCAAGGGCTGAAGGAGGTCATGAAGGACAGGACTACGATTCTGGTCTCCCATCGCATCTCGACGGTCAAGGATGCGCACCAGATCATCGTACTTCAGGACGGCGTCATTGTGGAACAGGGCACACACGAGAGCCTGATGGCCCGCGACGGCGCCTACGCGGCGCTTTATCAGAAACAGCTGCTCGAGGAAGAGCTCGCAACAGCCTGACAAAGGAGGGGTCGGGTCCGTAAGAGTCAAAAAAATCGAGGATTTTTTGACTTTTGCCGATCCGAGTCCCAAAAAAAACAGTGGATCAGCACGAGGAACAGGTACTGGGGAAAGCTTACGATGCGCATCTGATGCGGCGCCTGCTGCGCTACATCCGGCCGTACCGAGGGGCGGCTGCGCTGGCATTCCTTTACATTATCGCGGGCTCGGCACTCTCCGTTCTTCCTCCCTGGCTGACCAAAGAGGCCATCGACCGGTATATCCGGACTTCCAACCTCGCGGGGCTGAACGGGATCGCCGTCTTGTATGTCCTGACTCTGCTCGGGGCCTTTGGATTCAGCTACGGCCAGACCTGGGTGCTGAACCTGATGGGCCAGCGGATCATGTATGACCTCCGCATGGAGATCTTCCGGCATCTGCAACAGCTTGATGTGGCGTTCTTCGACAAGAATCCCGTGGGCCGCCTGATGACGCGCGTGACCACCGATGTCGACGCTCTGAACGAGCTGTTCACCGCCGGCGTGATCTCCGTTTTTGGCGACATTTTCACGCTTGCAGGAATCGTTGTCATACTTTTCGTGCTCAACTACCAGCTCGCGCTGGCCATTTTCTCCGTAATACCCCTCCTGTTCCTGATCAGCTTCCTGTTCAAGATCAAGGTGCGCGAATCCTATCGGCGGGTGCGCACGGCCATCGCCCGCATCAACGCATTCCTGCAGGAAAACATCACGGGAACCGCTGTCGTTCAGAGCTTTGTCCAGGAAAGGCGCCAATATCGGAGGTTTACGGAAATCAACCGTGAACACCTCGATGCCAACCTGCAGTCCATCTTTTACTACGCTCTGTTTTATCCGCTGCTCGAGTTGGTCGGTGCCCTCGCGGTTGCGCTCGTGGTCTGGTACGGCGGTCTCAAGGTCTTCGAGGGGAGCCTGACTCTGGGTGCTCTGGTCGCTTTCGTGCAGTACTCGGACCGATTCTTCCGCCCGATCTCCGATCTGAGCGAGAAATACACGATCCTGCAATCGGCGATGGCTTCGTCAGAGCGGATCTTTAAGCTCCTGGACGCACCCCCCGCTATCGGCGCGCCGCAGGCTCCAAAGGCTGCCTCGGTAGACAAGGGATCGATAGAGTTCCGCCATGTGACGTTTTCTTACAACCCGGGCGAGCCGGTGTTGCGGGATGTTTCCTTCGTGGTACGACCGGGAGAGAAGCTCGCGCTCGTTGGAGCCACCGGTGCGGGGAAGACTACCATCATAGCCCTGATGAGCCGATTCTACGACATCGACCAGGGACAAATCCTGGTGGACGGCGTTGATGTGAAGGATTATGACCTCAAGGGGTTGCGCCAGTCGATCGGGGTCGTGCTTCAGGACGTTTTTCTGTTCTCCGGAAGCGTCGCCGACAACATCCGGCTCGGAAACGGCCGGATCGGGGATGACGAGGTGGAGAAGGCCGCCGACATCGTCCACGCATCCAGCTTCGTCCGACGCCTGGCGTTGCAGTTCCGGACCGAAATTGGCGAGCGCGGCTCATCCCTGTCCGT
This sequence comes from Terriglobia bacterium, assembly GCA_020072565.1. Classification (NCBI taxonomy): domain Bacteria; kingdom Pseudomonadati; phylum Acidobacteriota; class Terriglobia; species Terriglobia bacterium. The sequence goes on along the minus strand of JAIQGI010000002.1, from coordinate 194,690 downwards.
CGGCCAGAAGCAATTGCTCGCCTTTGCCCGCGCGCTCGCCTACGACCCGAAGATCCTGGTTCTGGACGAAGCCACATCGAGCATCGACACCGAGACGGAGCTCTTGATCCGGGATGCGCTCAAGAAGCTGCTGGCGGGACGAACATCCATCATCATTGCCCATCGACTTTCGACAATCCAGAATGCCGATCGCATCCTGGTCCTCCATCACGGCCGGGTACGGGAAATAGGCACGCATCAGGAACTGCTCAAACAGAAGGGCCTCTACTGGAAGCTCTATCAACTGCAGTACAGGGATCAGCTTCTTGCACCGACAAATGAAGTGGTCAGTGATACTGCGTAACCTGAACTATTCATGAAGCAGAACCGGACGGTCGGCGTCGCTCAGCGTTGGCCCGCGTCCAAAACTGCATTTTGGTCGCACATCCATGAATAATCCGGTTGAAGATCTCAACGCACAGGGTGCAGAGCGCGCAGAGAGGAGTGGAAAGAGATCTTTTCCGCGTCCTCTGCTCCCGCTGCGCCGAGATTTTGTTTTAGCGCGCACCTTTACCCAGCAGCACGACGGGGAAAGTACGTAACAGGATCTTGAGGTCGAGGAGAAGCGACCAATTGTCGATGTAGTGCAGATCGAGCTTCATCCACTCGTGGAAATCGATTTCGTTGCGGCCTGAAACCTGCCACAGGCATGTGATCCCGGGCTTCACCGACAACCGGCGTCTCTGCCATCGGGAGTACTCCCTGACTTCGTCGGGCAGCGGCGCACGCGGCCCCACCAGGCTCATATCTCCTTTGAGGACGTTCCAGAACTGTGGCAGCTCATCAACGGAACTCTTGCGCAGGAGCCGGCCCAGCGGTGTTACCCGCGGATCGTTGCGCATCTTGAAGACAGGCCCGTCCATTTCGTTGAGATGCTTGATCTCCCAAAGCACATCCTCGGCGCCTTCCTTCATGCTGCGAAACTTGTAAAGCATAAACCTCCGGCCATAAAGACCGCATCGAATCTGTCTGTAGATGACCGGTCCCCGCGAAGTCAGTTTGATCAGGGCGCCGACGACAAGCATCAACGGCGACAAAACCGCAAGCAGAACTGCCGATAGAACAATGTCTATGACCCGCTTGACAAAAAGCGAGGCCGCATGGTCCGGAGTCGTGCTGAACGTGAGAAGCGGAACGTTTTCGAGAAACTCCATCGAGACATTGGAAACCTTGGCTGGGAACAGGTCGACTGCCACGCGCGTGCGGATTCCCTGCTCCCTGCAGATTGCCAGGATTTCGTCGAGGCTTTCCAGATCGCTGGGCTTGCTGCCCACGAAAATGATCTCATCCACAACATTTTCTTCGACGATCTGCGGAATGTCCGCGATGGTTCCCAGGACTTCCACTCCGGGGCTCACATGATCCCCTCGATCCCGTTCTATGTAGCCGAGGATCTTCAATCCCCAATCCGAGTAACGCGAAACCAGCCTTCCCATCTCGCTGGCTTTGTCCCCGCTTCCAATAATCAGAATGTTGCGACGGCTCTGCGCGGGGAGCCGGCGCCTCCGGTAATGGAGTGTTATGGCCATGCGCACGAGCGTAAGGAAGCAGATTTGCGAGAAAACAAAAAGTGCCATGAGCGGGCGGCTCAGATCGAGCTTCACGGCGTAGGATAGGAATCCTAGAAACAGTCCCATCAGCACAGCACTTTCAAAAATAATGCGAATCTTCTCCCAATCCGATCGGCGAATCGAAAGGCGGTAAAGCCCCAGGATAGACGCCATGATCGCCCACCCGACCACGGCCGGTCCCACGTACTTCCAGTAGTATGAGAGCGGATACAAAGCGGGATTCAACAGCGGCAGCAGTGGGTCAGGCGTGATGCTCTCAAGATGGATGCGGACCCAGTAGGCGAAAAGAAACGCAAGACAGGTAAGAATCACATCAGCAGCAAACTGGAGAATGGCAGACAGCCGGGCGTGCTCGCGAAACATCGTCTTTGGTCATTCTTGGCGGCTTGGCGTTCCCGGTCCCGGCGGCAAATGGAAGCAACGAACGCGCCGCGCGGACTCGGAGACGCAAAGACCCGAAAATATTAAGATTGAGTTCTCTGCGTTCCCCTGAAGGGAGGTCGAATTATAGCACAGACTACTTCAACAACCGTTGCGGCGCAACAGCCGAAAGCGACTGCCCGTCCGCCGTCCCGAACAGCTCAAAGCCGAAGACCGGCAGGTCGGACGTCACCTTCACATAACCGCCCAGCTGCCCGTCGGTATCCGGTATCAGACCGCTGAGCAGCGACACGTATCGTTGGCCGGGAGAAAGCGGAAATGAAGCGCTCCCCCTGCTGTGACCGGCTCTGTCAAAAGCTTCAACCTTCACGTTTGCCGGCGACTTTGCGTCTCCCGGCGCCAAAAAGGCCACTCCTGTGTAGTAGCCGGCACTCTGGGCCAGATGGGCAAAAAGGAAACTCTGGGATCCGGAAGTGAACAGCGGGAGTGCTGCGTCGAACTTGAGCCTGCCGGCAGTAGGATCGCCGTCGCCGAACAAAACGTTGCCAAGCAGCTTCCCGTCTCCTGACGCCGACACCTGAATATACCCTTGTGCGTGCTCGAGCCCGAACAAGCTGCGTACATCCAGGCTGAAGTGCGCACCGGACTCGAGGTCCACGACCTTCGTATCAGGCGCCAGCAGCAGTCCGCCCTCGTCAAGGAGGGCAACCGTCACCGTCGTCCTGCTTTGGCCGGCGTTCACGACGTTGAGCCGGGTATCGAAGTGGACCCCTATATCGCCCACCGCGAGTTGGGGTGAGTACAGGACGGAGCCGGCATTCTCCAATGGGAGTGCATTGAGTCCGGCGACGGCGTCCGGCTGGCTTATCAGCTCGAAGCCCGCCAGTGCCTCCGCGGTCGTGGTTGCGGTTACGTGCGCGGAATGGAGCTCGCCCGAAAACCCGAACAATGTCGAGATCGATTCTCCGATCTTCCCGTCCCCGGGAATCGTTCGTCTCACAGTTCTGATCCCGCCTCCGCCGACCAGCGCGAGGTCCACGGTCACCGGCATATCATCAATGTTCATCAAATGGATCTCGGTCGAGGTGTTCGCATCCTGCAGTACATCGACGAAGCACAGTTGGGCGTAACCTCGGGAGAACGCCTCAGCTCCATCCATGCAGGTGCCGGCGAAATCGCCCGTCAGGAAAAGACCATGCAAGTTAGTGCTATCCGACTCCACGGTTACCGATCCAGACTGGACGGTGTTCAGCGGCAGGTTGAAAATCTGGCGCTCGAGCCGCGCCGTCTGTGCCCCGCCTGGAAGGGTCATATCAGAAGGAACGATGGCATCCTCACTCCACAGCAGGGCTCCCAGCGCGTCGCGGCCCGATATGCGGACAATCGCCGGGACATCCGGGGTCAAGTTCGCGAGCGCGATACCCGTATACCGTTCGGGAGTTGCCTTCAGGTATGGGAAATAGAGAGTTGTCGCAGGCAGCGCCTGCGCCGCCACTATAATGCCGCCGGTGCTCGCGACCTGTTCGTCCTTGACTTTGAGCAGCACCGTTCTTGCTCCCGGCGCGGCATCGGGAGCGACGTGAGCCAGAACCGAGATGCCTACTTCAGTACCGCTGCCGTTCTTCAGAACCCTTATGCCCCGCGAGGAGTCCAGTACAACGCCGGTCCCCAGAACCTTGATGTCGCTCACGCCCGCGACTTTCCAGGTATTGGCGCCGCCGATCCACAAGCTCAGCGTCTCGCCCGGGCTTGCGAGAACCGATCCTGGCGACAGGTATCCGAGGCCGTTGTCCGGATCGCCACGCCCCATCCGGTCGATGTTCAGCGTGGGTGAGCCCGGGGACACGGCGAGGTCCACAGTCAGCGTCCTGGAGGAGCCATCCACACCTAGGCTTTGTTCTGCAGCAAAAACTGTGCGGAACGAGGTGTTCAGCCCTTTGTAGTAGGCGTTGGCCCCCTGAACCAGCAGCTGATCCGGAGTTGCCGGTCCATCAAGAGGCTCCGCGTAGATCGCATACCGCCCTGTGACCGGCCCGTTGATGGTGAAGCCGCCACCTGGCTCAGAAAAGGCTGCGTACACGAGATTGCGGTCGAGATTCACCGCCGCTATGGAAGCGCCAAAGATGCCGTTGCCACCTGAGGTAACCCGCCCGGAGATCGATCCCAGCGAGTCGATCCGAGCCTTGTAGGGATACGTAAAGCTGACAAAGGCTATCGCATCCGCCGAAAGATAGCGCTGGAAAAACTCGCCCGGCGCCGTCACTGCAAACATGGTGTCGCTTTGCGCCGGGGAGTGATCGCAGCCAAGCGCGTGGCCCAGCTCGTGAGTCACTATGGCCTGAAGATCATAGGTGTAAGGGGCCTGGTTCGTCGAAAAGGGATAGCCCGGGCTGAGGATGATGTCACTCTCGGTAATCTCACCGGTGTTTGCATTGAAGTCGATCCGGGTCAATGCAACGGCACCCTGATCTCCCCCAAGGACCTCCCGATTGATCGGCGTGTCGGCCATGGTAATCACGTTTATGCCATCATGCTGAGCAGAATCTACGGCTGTGAGAGTCGGGTCGGCAAAGCGGATCTCTGCTGTCTGGACGCTTTGCCAGGAAGACATCGCAGCCCGGACCGCGGCCATCAGGCTGCTTCCGGGTGAGATATTCGACGTTCCTTGCGCAGAGGCTTCATTCAGGAAGAACGCAAGCGGAAATCGGGAGATGGCCCAGGCACCCGGCACGCCCTGCGCTCCCCAACGCAACGGTACATAAGCCCGTACCGACAGGGCGGACAGCAGCACGGCGCCCGCCGCGATCAGCAGCGGCATCGCAATGCGCCTTCCAGCCCCAGTCTTCATCGTGTCTGTGCCTTTTGTCGGATATTGTAGAGAAACCGGCTCAGCTTTTCGGGGCCAGGCGCCTGTTGACTCAGGGTCCGCGCGGAAGGCGATCCCTCTTCATAAACAATTTCGGGCGGAGGCGCGGCCGGTGTCACTGTGCGCTCTCCAGTCTGCCCATCGATGGTCACAGCATAGACGCCCTGCTGCAATCCGGTAACGCGTACGCGATTTCCCGGCGCACGGTAAAGGAAGAGAACCACTTCCTGGTCTGCGCGGAACTGCGGTGTTCCGGGATAGAGTTCTCCAACCCCATCCAGGATTCCGCCCGGCTCCGTCACCGCAAGCGTGATCCCTGCCTGACCCTTAGGGCCATCGATGACCCGAATTTCCGTCCGGGTCCAGATCATCCGGGTAGCCGGGTCCCATAGCGGGCGGCTCTCGATCACGCGGCCATAAATGACGTAATCGGACCCTTGCACCAGGGCGTCGAGCGACATGCGGCGATAGGTCGCCGCACCTGCCGCGAGCGCCAGGAGGAGAAAACCACCGAATGCCACAACACCTAATCTGCGCCTGGGCAAGAAACTTCCTCCATCTTCAATAGAGGACGAGGATATTCTCAAATATGACAATGAAACCATTGTAAAAGACAACACATTCTCCAGTGATTCAGCGCAGGCGCCGCAGGCCCTGCCTGCGGAAGAAATCGACAAGATCAGGAATTTCGGGCGGCACTTTCATGAAGAATGCCTCACCTTTGGCTCTGCCGACCAGCGTGCCGTAATAAGAGACGACTGCATTGACGCGATAAAGGAAGTCGGGCTGGCTCAGGTAGGTATCCGGTTCGCGCCCCGGATCGAACAGTTGGGAGCGATGAGCGCGGATCGCCGCCTCACGCTGCGCGATGTGCTCGGATATATCTACGATGAAAGTGGGCCGGACGTAGGGAGGCAGCATGAAGTACAGGATCGCCTTCGGCCGGAAATGCTCCTGGCCGGTCCTTATTTTCGCGAGCCCTGCGTGATGCGCCGCCTCGGCGACGAGCTTGCCCGCGTTGGCGTGATCCGGGTGGGCTTCGTCCCAGTGAGGTGCCAGCACGATCATGGGGCGGTGCTTCCGCAAGGCGCGAATCACTTTGAGGCGCGTCGCAGGAGTTACCAGAACGCCCCCATCAGGCAGGCCGAGATTTTCCCGCACCTTAAGTCCCAGAATCCCGGCAGCCTTCCTGGCCTCGCGGACTCGAATGGCCGGGGTTCCACGCGTTCCCAATTCCCCGCGAGTCAAGTCTACGACACCGACCGCATAACCGCGGGCGGCCATTTTGGCCAGTGTTCCCCCGACGTGCAATTCGACATCGTCGGGATGTGCTCCAAAAGCAAGTATATCTAGCGGCATAGGTTCGTAACCGGAATCAGATCCCGAAAGCCTCCGAGGCCCCGACAAACTTGAACAGGTCCACTCGAGCCCCTCAGGATCCTCGTTGTTTGCATTATGGGAAACCTGCTCTATAGCAAAATGAGTTGATGTTCAAACTTCCAGGGATCGATGCTTTTACAGAGGCGCTGCGGCAACGCGCGCGAGTGCCTCTGGACGAATTGAAAAGCTGCGAACTCCCGCTCCTGCAGCCGGCCCCAGGGCGCAAGCCCGTCGCACAGGCGCGAAATCTGCCGCACCATCGCTTCCCGGCGCCGCATCTCGGCATCGGAAAGCCGCTTCCTCAGTTTGTCGATCTGATAAACCATTCGCCGCCGTGATTTCTCGATTCCCTGCCTGAGCTTGTCCGCCGGGGGCACCAGGCTCGCCAGATTCGCCAGATGCTCCTCGACCTCTGCCCTCAGCCCATCCATGCGGGCCTGTTGCTCGCCAACGCTCATTTGTTTCATTAGATTATTAGTTATAACCGATGATCCCATAAAGAGTTTTTCAATGCCTATCCCGTAACGTGCCAGCACTTTTCGGTCGCGCGCCTCGAGCAAAGTGGCGCTCACGGCAGGCCAAATGACTGGCGGCGGCAATCGTAGCTCGCCGAAGATCGCCTGGTTGCGGGCGAACCCGTATGCCTCGGAAGCATCCATCACGTTCGCGGCGACAGGCAAGACCAGATTCGGTCCAACAAGGGGTGATAGCGGCTGGACATCCTGGTTTCCCTCGACATGCTGCTTCTTCGGTCCGTAGCCCGCGGCAATCAGGTGCTTGTCCTGCTTTGCCAGCAGCGCCGCAATTTTATCCTTGTCGATGGATGGCGGCAGCGAACGCATTATAGGCGGCAAACCGTTCTGCCTCGGGTCCAGCAGAATTATGCCGCAGGGTTCGAGAAATCGGGAGATCAATTGCCCCCATGCAAGTACGAAGTCCTTCCCGGGCTCGTAGGCCGTTTCCAGCAGCCGCAGAACGTCCGAATCTCCCGCAGTGACATCGAACGCGAGGGCGATCCGCCCCAGCAAGTCCTTGATCTGGTCCGGGACAGTAACCGTTGGACCGGACCTGTCATCGAGGTTGAAGCGTTGCAGACTGCCTGACGCGAACAACCCGACACTCAGGCAGGCCGGATCGATCCTGGGATCGATCCAAGCCACCGGAACCGCGGGCCTGCCGTCATGGTCGAGCCAGGCTGCCAGCCGGGCCGCCGTCAGGGCCTTCAGCCAGCTGCAGAGCGGACCGCCAAAGAGTTCCGGGCGCAGAGTCACAGCCACTGCCACGGTTTGCGGAACGCGCAGCCTTGCGATATTGGCCAGCGCCGCCTCCCCGCTGCCGAACTGCTCCGCCTGTGCCAGAAGCAGATCACACAATTCCCGGCGCGGCAAAAGTCGCGTCTGGGACGATGCGGCGCGTGATCGGAGGCTCTCGGCATCCGTCGGGCAGCCGAAGAATGTCCGGGCAGGCTGCGCACCCTCGACGAAATCGACAAACAGCGGTGGAAATCCTGGCAGATCCCGGAATCTCAATGCTGTGAATGTTCCGCGGCGTCGAGCACACCCGCCGCCCGAAGGATCGATGTCAATTTCGCACGCTGATCATCCTTCAAGGGCAACAGAGGCAGACGCGCCTCGCCGCCGAAAAAGCCCATCAGGCTCATGGCAAATTTCAGGCCAGGGATGCCGAACAGACTGGTAACCGCCTCGGCCGGTGGTGACAGCCGTTTCTGCAGATCGGCTGCCCCCTTCCAGTCGCCAGCGAGGTACCTTTCGTAGACCTTAGTAGTCAGGGCGGGCAAGGCGCAGGCGATCGCGACGATCCCTCCGCACGCTCCTTGAATCAGGCTGGGCAGCAATGTCGGCGCCGATCCGACCAGAACCTGGAATCGTTCGGGGGTACGCCGGCGCACTTCCGCCTGCAAGGGCAGGTTGCCGGAGCTTTCCTTCATGCCCGCTATGTTTTCGTGCGCGCCGAGCCGTTCGAGAACGGCCGCACTTGCGCTGATCCCGGTAAACTGCGGCGCGTTGTAAATCAGAACCGGGATCGGGGACTCGTCGCCGACACTCCAGAAATGGGCAAACAAGGCGTCGTCAGTCATGCGCGCCTTGTAGTAATGGGGCATGCCGATAAGGGCATAATCCGCACCGAGGTCTGCGACCTTGCGGACGAATTCAATCGTCAGGCGCGTCGCTTCCTTCCCGGCGCCCACAACCAGGGTCCTGGCGGGGTCAGTTCGCAGGCGGGCCTCGCGCACCAGCAGGAGCTTTTCCTGATCCGAGAGATAATGGGCTTCCCCATTTGATCCCAGGACGGTCAGTCCGGCGAGAGGCGCCGCGGCCCACCGGTCCAGGTTCTCCTTGAACTTTTCGATCAGCAGTTGGCCGTCAGAATCAAATGGTGTAGTAACTGGAGGAAAAATTCCGGATAAGCTCTTGTTCATAAATTCGCCTCTCAATCAAGTAGCTATCGAGTGGGGGGCGGTACTGAGCCCGTTCCTCACACTCCTATTCACAATCCAAAAGCAGGCCTGAGGCCCGCGCCCAGTAAGCGACCACGCCTGGAATGCAGGGCTGGTAGCAACCCAGGGCCCGCCGGAACGGCTGAGCCTGCCAGGCTCGCACCGCCAGAGGCCGCAGGTTTAGCACGCACTAAGTTCCTCGCCGGGGCTGCGTTCTCTGCCGGTTACGTGCACCGGTTTGGCGGATGCGGAGAATGCGTGCGTCCCCGCCCGCGTCTTCGAGCTCAATCACAAGAGCGGCATCACAATGGGTCGAGAGCCGCTCGCCCCATTCGACGATGGTCACGCCGTCCCGGCCCAGGAAGTCCTCCAGCCCCACAGAGCTCAAATCACGTTCACCAGCCAGACGATAAAGATCCACATGATAAATCGGACAGCGCCCCTGGTAAATATTTACGATCGTAAAAGACGGGCTGTGAACGGAAGCCGGATCTTCGACGCCAAGCCCCTGTGCAAGACCGCGCGCCAGGGTCGTCTTGCCAATCCCCAAAGGGCCGCATAACAAGACCACTTCCGGAACAGCGAGGGTGCAGGCAAGCTGCCTCCCCAATCGCTCGGTTTCTTCCGGAGAACGGCTGCGGATGCTTCGGACCGTCGGTCTCTGATGGCTGCGGACTGCGATCATTCCTGGCACACTCTCTTGAAAGCATCCGGTAAAAAGGCGAGAAGATCCGTTGCGATCAGCGACTCCTCCCCTTTCTCCACTGCGGCGAGATCACCGGCCAGACCATGGAGATGGACCGCAGCCGACAGGTAATCTGCCAGAGCTTCCATGTTGGCGCCGTTGAACTTGCTTTTCCACCCTGCCGCAAAACGCCCTATCATCCCGGACAGAATATCTCCGGTTCCTCCGGTCGCCATGCCAGGATTGCCGGTGTCGTTGACGAAAACGCGTCCATCGGGCGTGCCCACGAGGGTCTGAAATCCCTTGAGCACGACAAAGAGATTTTGCTTCACGGAGCAACCCTGGGCGATTTCCAGGCGGTGCCGCTGGACACCCGCGATGGTCGTGCCCAGAAGCCGGGCCATTTCCCCCGGATGGGGCGTAATTGCGACCGGATTCCCAGCGTCGTTGCGCAGGTCTTCCACCTTGCCGGCGAAAGCATTGATGCCGTCAGCATCCAGGACGACTGGGACCGGCGCATTCCGGACGACATCTCGCACCAATCGCTGTGTCGGTGAATTCGTCGATAATCCGGGACCGACGACCACCGCATCTGCTTGCGCGAGCTGATCGAGAACCAGCGCGGCTGCCGAGGCGTCGGCTGTTCCGTCCCGCGTTTCCGGCAGCCAGACAGTCATCAGTTCCGGAACCTTGCCCAGCATGTCCTTCCGGAGACTCTCAGGCAGCATGAGCGTGACCAGGCCGGCTCCGGAACGCAGTGCCGCCAGCCCGGTCATAAGCGCCGCTCCGCTCTTGTCTCTTGATCCCGCCAGGGCAAATACATGGCCGTACGTGCCCTTGTGGCTGTCGCGTGCCCTCCGGGGAAGCGCGCGCCGCACTTGAGCCTTGTCAATAAGTTCCGTGCGGTACTCGGGACTCTGGAGAAGCGCCGCGGGCGATCCGATTGGGGCAACCACGACGCGCCCCGCCCTGCCGGCCGCAGGCGGAAATACCAATGCTGCCTTGAGGGCCGTAAATGTAACCGTCAGGTCGGCTTGCACCGCCACTCCTTCCAGGAGCGGCGAGTCGGCAAACACCCCCGAGGGTAGGTCCACCGCGACCACCAGGGACCGAGGACGAGATTTGTTGATCCAGTCGATGGTGCTGCGAAAATCAGCGCCGATCGGTTTGGAAAGCCCTGTCCCAAACAATCCATCAATAACGACATCCGGGAATGGAGCGCGTCTCAGCAGAGCCGAGCGCTCTTTGACGCCCGGCAAAACCTGGACCGGGAGGTCCATAGATTGAAACATCTTCCAGTTCTCGAGTGCGTCTCCCCGGTATCTTGCTGGATCCCCCATAACCCAGACTTCCGGGCACCCGCCTCGGGCAGCAAGGTGCCGCGCGACCACCAGTCCGTCACCGCCGTTATTCCCAGTGCCGCAAAGTATCAGAACGCGTTTCCTGACCGCACTGGGACAGACTTTCTCCAGTTCGTCGGTCACCGACCGGCCTGCGTTCTCCATCAACAGGAGCGAGGGAATCCCGTAGCGCTCGGTCGTGAGCCGGTCGACCTCTCCCATTTGCACTGCCGTCAGGATTTTCATAAATGGGTTCCCTTACAGTCTGAACGCAGAGGCCGCCGAGGGCTCAGACAAAAATCAATGAAAACCTGTGCAAGGGCTTGGAAACACGGATTTTTCCCTGCGTCCAGAGCGCCTTCTGCGATGAGATTTATCTGACGCCCCTTACTGATTGACACTGATTTTCAGCGAGCATATTATGAGACTGACACTTTTCCCGCTCGCAGGCATCTAAGGTTAGTGTGAATACAATGCGCGTTGTAAAGAATTCCATCACGCCCGACGTTAAGCATATCGGGTCTTGATGGGCAAAACAACTGCTCCTCGAGGGGAGGTACTATGCGGTCCTCAAGGAAAATGTTCTCTGCCGGGTTGGTCATTGTCCTGACTTTTGCGATGTCAGTGGCAAGTTTCGCCACCGATCGGAGGCACGGGGACGTTCAGAATATTGGTAATCGCGATATCACGGGGAGAATATGGGGGATCTTCCCCAACTTTGTTTCCCTGGAAAGAGAAATTCAAATCGGGCAGCAGGTCGCGTCCGAATTCGAGCAGACCGCCAAGCTGATCGATGATCCGGTCATCAGTGACTACGTGAACCGCGTCGGCCAAGACATCGTCAAGCACTCGGATGCCAAGGTACCGTTTCACATCAAGGTCGTCGACACGGACGAGGTGAACGCGTTCGCCTTCCCCGGTGGTTTCTTTTATGTAAACAAGGGGCTGATACTGGCAGCCGACAACGAATCGGAACTCGCCGGCGTCATGGCCCATGAGATCTCACACGTCGCCGCGCGCCATGCGACTTCGCGGATGACAAAGGGACAGATCCTTCAGCTGGTTGCAATTCCCGCCTTGTTCGTGGGCGGATATTGGGCCCAAATGGCAATTCAGAACGGCCTCGGCCTCGGAATCAACCTCGAACTGCTGGGCGTGACCCGCGATTCTGAGAAAGAAGCCGACCAGCTGGGAATTCAGTACCTCTGGAACACGGGGTATGACCCGAACGCCTTTGTCTCGTTCTTCGAAAAACTCCAGGCGCAGGAAAAGACCAAGCCGGGCAAGCTGGCGGGCTTTTTCCGCACCCATCCTTACACGGTGGATCGTATCGCCGCCTCGATGGATGAAGAGCGCTACCTGCCTGAAAAGGACAACTATGTCGTCAATACTTCCGAATTCGATCGCGTCAAGGCCAGGCTCCTGGCCATTGACAATGCCATGAGGGCTGATGAAGCCTCTCCGGTCGATCAGAAGCGACCGACTCTCAAACGGCGGACCGATTCCGGGGACGACCCGAACAGCACCGATCCGCAGGATCAGAAGCAGAAGCCGACGCTGAAAAAGGCGGGAGACCCTACTAAGAAATAAGCGCCCCGCCCGGCGGCCTGAGCCTCAACTTTCATTTTGGATTGACAGATTCCGGATGAAGAGCCCCGAAATCGGGGCTCTTTCCATTTTCATGCGCCACTGGGCGCGCCCCTAGACATAGAGGCCTGCCCTGGAGTGATGATCGAGGGGTCAAGGACCGGAAAAAGCAGAGTGCCCTCGGTTCCAGGCTTAGTTTTTGAAACATTTTGGCTTGCATAGTCGTACTGTGTGTTGGTAACTTCGGATTCCTTTACCGTTACAGCTTTACATTAGGAGCCTGACCATGAGAACTTTCGATGTATCCCCTTGCAGGGGCAACCGCTATAAATGGTTCAGCGTTTTGACCATAATCACCATCTCACTGGTGCTGACCAGTGCCCCGCCCTGGGGAGCGTTCGCACAGGAACAGCAGCAGACACAGCAACAGACTCAGAAACCGCAGCAGGCTGCGCAGATTGAACAGACTGCGCAACAGGCGCTCTTGGATCAAATCAAGCTCGCTCCAGTTTCACTGGTAAGTCCGATCGAGAAAGCGGAGAAAGATGGGACGGCGTTGCATCTCTCCATGAAGGATGTGACCAAGCTGGCGCTTCAGAACAACCTCAACATTGCCATCCAGAATACTCAGGAAGATCTGAAACAATTGGCGATTGTCGCGGCACGTTCGTACCTCGACCCTTCGATCCAGATCAGGTCTAGCGTAGGCAAGGATTATCAGGCGCCGACCCAGGCTACGCTGCAGGCCACAGAAGGCTTTATCACCATATCGAATAGCGCGTCGTGGAACGCCTCCATTAACCAGCCCATCCCTACGGGCGGCAGTTTCAGCCTGGGTTGGAACACAAGCCGCAGGGACGATAACGTTGCTGACAATCTTACTAACCCAACCTACAGTACTGGCGCCAGTCTTAGTTTTACCCAGCCCTTGTGGAGAAATCTCAAGATCGATCAAAATCGTAACAACATCAAGATCGCCAACATGGATCTGAAGCTGAACGACGCCCAGTTCAAGCAGCAGGTCACTCAAACCATCGCTTCGATCCAGAAGGCATATTGGCAGCTCGTCAGCGCCATCTACAGTTACAATCTTTCCGTCAGTTCCGTGAAGTTGGCTCGGGAATCGGCTGATATGGCCAAGAAAAAGGTCGAGATCGGCGTATCGGCGCCGATTGAATACACCCAGAGCCTTGCCTCTCAGGCATCACGCGAAGTCAATGTCATCAGGTCTGAGGAATCCATCCTCTCGCAGGAAAACAACCTCAGAAATCTGATCTCGCCGGATCGCAACAACGAGATCTGGGGGCAGGTGATTGTCCCCACCGACACACCGGAGATGGTCGAGTACAAAGTTGATCTCGATCAGGCAATCGCCACGGCCATCAAAAACAGTCTTCAGTTGCAGCAGGATGATATCAATTTGCAGAAGTCCGACCTCAGCTATGCCCTTACGAAGGAAGGCAAGAAGTGGAATATCGGTCTGACCGCAGCGATTGGCTCCAGCGGCAAGGGCGCCGTTCAGGGCTATAGAGAGGATAGGAATGGTGTTCTGCAACCCGTGCTTCCTGAAGGCTTCGTGGGCGGGCTTTTCACATCTTATAAGACGATCTTCACCGGCGGCACCTATAACTGGTCCTTCCAGTTCAATGTCACCGTTCCGCTCAGGAATAGAAACGTTGAATCCTCTCTCGCCACGTCGCGGATCAACCGGCAGAATTCCGTCATGACTCGTACGCAGCACGAGCAGCAGGTCATCGTGGACATCAAAAACTATGTCCAGGCGCTGAATACGGCCAAGAAACAGCTCGAAACGTCTGCGATCAGCAGGCAGCTGTCAGAATCACAGCTCGAGGCCATGAACAAGAGGTTTGCCGCCGGCCTGGCCACCCAGTACGATGTGCTCACGACTCAGGATCAGCTGGCCAACGCCCAGGGGAACGAGCTTACCTCCAAGATCAACTATAAAAGTGCGGTCATCAATCTGCAGCAGGCCATGAGCACCCTGCTCGAGGAAAGCAACATCGATGTAGGGAATATCGGCAAGACGAAGCCGACAACGTTCAAGTAGTCCGAAGCACGCCTGTCGTTTCAGGCTCCGGGCCGCCTGTCCTCCGTGGGCAGGCGGCCTTTTTATTTCAGCAACCACCAACCACAAGAAAAACATATGGCCGGTTTCAAGTTTTGGTGTGTTTCGTGTTTTGGATTTTATAGTAAAGTAGGGCGCTCGGAGCGCACATGAACGTATTTCCTTATCTTTGGGCGGCCTTTGGTCTTGTGATCGGCAGCTTCCTTAACGTCTGCATCTATCGGCTGCCCCGCCGCGAGTCGATCGTTTTTCCGAGCTCCCATTGCCCTCATTGCGGCCAGGCTGTACGCCCCTACGACAACGTCCCGGTCCTCTCCTATCTGTGGCTGCGGGGCAAGTGCCGATTCTGCCGGCAACCCATTGCGCTGCAGTATCCGCTCGTCGAGCTGCTTACCGGCCTGGCCTTTTTCGCGTGCGCCGTGGAGTGGAGCCTCACGCCGCCCGCATTTGTGAACTCCCTGTTTCTGTCCGTGATCCTCGTCCTCGTTTTTGTCGACTATCACCATCAAATCCTCCCCAACGTTCTCACGTTGCCGGGTGTTCTGGCAGGCATAGTGCTGAGCCCGCTGCAGTCGGAGACTTTTTTCCGCGATTCCATCTCCGAGAATCTGGCCGCCTTTGTATCCTCAGCCCATGCCGGAGCCGTACTGCCTTGGGCCGGCTCTCTGCTGGGCGCCCTGGCCGGCGGCGGCATACTCTTACTCGTGGGCACGGTCTATCAGGCTCTACGCAGGAGACAGGGACTGGGTATGGGAGATGTAAAGATGATAGCGATGGTCGGAGCCTTCCTGGGCTGGCGCCTCACGCTTCTCACCATCTTCGCCGGGTCGTTCTTGGGAAGCATCGTCGGCATCGTCCTTGTCCTGTTTGGGGGCAGGACACTTCAATCCAAACTCGCGTTCGGCACCTTCCTGGGCGTGGCATCTGCGCTTTCCCTGTTTTTCGGCCTCACCATCGTCCGCTGGTACGCCGGCGGCTAGATTTTTTCGCTCAAATCGAGACCTGTCCCGTTAGACAGGTGTGCCCCGAAGACTGAACCACGAAGCCCTCAAAAACCGCGCACAGCCCGAAGCGATTGCTTCGAGGCATTTGTTGTCTTCACGGTGCGCGGATCAAGGGGTGGGGCTTGTCGAACTGCTCCTGGTCCTGGGGCTGATCGGCATCGTGGCAGGGAGCGCGGCTCCCGGCATCCACCGCATGAACCAGGAATGGGCCCTGTTGGGCGGCACCCGCCTGGTCGAAAGTTCGCTGCTCTGGGGGCGGACACATGCGATCGCGGCAAATGATTCGATGATTTTCGTCATTGACCAGGGCGGCCGCCGCATTTACTGGCTCGATCCCAACGGCACGCGCTACGAAAACTCCGTACGCTACCTCCCGCCGGGAGTGTCCATCACTCAGTCGCCGCGCAAACCGCTGCGTTTTTTCCAGCACGGCAACGCGGTGCCGGCAGGCACATTCGTGATTCAGGGGAAGGCCGGAAGTTATCGGGTAATCGTAAGTGTTTTGGGGAGGATTAGGGTTCAGAGGAACCCATGAGGGAGTCAGGTGCTTTTCTCCTGTCTCCTGCTGTCAGAAATTGAATGACGCTGCATGTCTTGAGTTAGAGTGACGAGCTTGTCCAGACGGGAAATGGCGGCGCCGGAAGTAATCGAGGTGCGCGCCATCTCGATGCCTTCGCGCAGGGAGCGGGCCTTTCCTCCCGCGACGAGGCCAGCGGCGGCGTTCAGCAGAACGACGTCGCGTTTGACGCCGCCATGATCCGAGAGCACTTCTCGGATGATTTCGGCATTGCGCCGGGCGTCGCCGCCCTGGATCTGCTCAATCGGGGCGCGCTCGAGTCCGAAGTCTTCGGGAACGACGTAATAGTTTCTCACTTCCCCTGCGCGGACTTCGCAGATTTTGGTTTCTCCAGAAATCGTGATCTCGTCAAGCCCGTCCAGCCCGTGCACCACCAGCGCGCGCCTGGCGCCCAGTTCGCACAGGACCTGGGCCATCATGTCGGTCAGCTTTTCGCTGTAGACGCCCAGCACCTGGGCATTGGCGCCGGCGGGGTTGCAGAGCGGACCAAGAAGGTTGAAAACGGTGCGGATTTTCATTTCGCGGCGCGCCAGCATGACATAGCGCATCGCGCTGTGGAGCAGCGGAGCGTACAGGAAGCCTATGCCGACCTCGTCGATACAGCGTGCCACTGCCTCCGAGGGGAGGTCAATTCGGACGCCGAGCGCTTCGACCACGTCGGCGCTGCCACAGATCCCGGAAACACTGCGATTGCCGTGCTTTGCAACTTGGACGCCCGCGCCCGCGACGACAAAGGCGGTAGCCGTCGAGATGTTGAAAGTGCCCGCGGCGTCCCCTCCTGTCCCGCACGTGTCGACGAGCATCTCGCGCTCAGTGCCGGAGAAGGCCGTCTCCACGACCGACTTGGGCCGCACGGGGGAGGCTTTAGCCCGGATAACACGCGCAAAGCCGATGAGTTCCTCGACCGTTTCGCACTTCATGCGCAGGGCGGTGAGGAAGGCGGCAATTTGGGCGTCCGTAGCCTTGCCGCTCATGATGCCGTCCATCACCGACTCGGCTTCAGCGCGCTCCAGGTGCTGTCCATCCACGACACGGCGAATAGCGTCGACAATCTCCATGGGTTCTTAAAGTAGTGCAAAGAGTGAGCAAATTCAAGGACTTGCGCCAAAACAGCATATGCGTATGCAGAACATCGCAACGCGGAGGGCGCAGAGAGCGCGGGGCGTTGATGTCAATCGGCGATATCACGCTGCGGCCTCCACGTGCGCCACGTTGAGAATTTGCTTCGGGCGATTTCTTTTATTCATGTAATTTCTGCCTGCACTTTAGCCGATAAATGAAGGGAAGATTTCTATAGGACTATCTATCTGTGAGGTGCCGAACAATGAAACCAATTTCCTTTGTAATGAGTGGCTTACTATTGATGGCCCTGGCATCCTTCGGCTACTCGCAGTCGCTGGCGGATCTCGCCAAAAAGGAGCAGGAGCGGCGCCAGGCAATCAAAACAGCCGCCAAGGTGATCACCAACGAACAGGCCGCTAAGTACCAGAGCGCACCGATCACGACCATTACGCCGGCCACTGCCCCGGCGACTGATAAGCCAGGCGCGGAAAAGCCGGCCGGCGAGGGAGCGGCAAAGGCAGATGTGGCACCGGCAACCGAAGGGGCTAAACCGGCTACCGAAGGGGCTAAACCAGCCACCGATGAACCGGTGGATTTTCAGGGGCGAACAGAGAGTTTCTGGAAGCAGGCCTTCGCGGATGCACGCCAGAAGGTGAAGGACCTTGAAAGTGAGTGCAATGTTTTGATTCTGAAACGCAACGACCTGCAAAACAGATTCTACCGGGAAAGTGACGGCTATAAGCAGCAGGAGATCCAGCGCCAGATCCAGAAGACCATCTACGAACAGGATTTAAACAAGGAGAACCTCGCCAAAGCCAAGGACGCTCTCACAGATCTCGAAAAGGAAGCCCGCAAGAGCGGCGCCCTCCCCGGCTGGATCAAGTAGTGCCTGGCGTCAGGTCTCGAAAATCCAATTCTTGATAACCACCTATTCCACTTGCTGAAACCTCTCATCAAGAATTGGATTTTCAAGACCTGACACCAGGTTCTCTTGCGCGCGCCAGCAGCAAGACGGCTATTCCACCCGAAAACAGGCGATATTCCACATCATCAAATCCCGCGCCTGCAACCAGGGCCTTGAGCTCTTCCGGTTCGGGGAAAGCCTGCACGCTGTCGGGCAGATATTTATAGGGCCCCTGGACCCCTGAAATCAGAGTGCCGAGCCGTGGCAGAATTTTGAAGAAGTAAAAGCGGTACAGCCGGCCGATGATCGGGACCTTCGGCATGGAAAAATCGAGCACGCCGAGAACTCCGCCTCCGCGCAGCACCCGCCTCATTTCCTGAAGCCCCTTCTGAGCATCGGTCAGGTTTCGCAGAACGAAGGCTGACACGACCACGTCGAAACGGCAGTCTCGAAATGGCAGAGCGAGCGCGTCCCCTTCGAGAAGTGAGATCGGGTGGGGCACCGGGAAGCGAGAGATCTTGTCCCGGCCGATTTGCAGCATGGGGTGGCAGAAGTCACAACCTGCCACGGGGCCGAGCAACGAGAATGCCAGCGAGAGGTCGCCGGTGCCGCAGCCCACATCCAGGATCGCAGGCTGCGGTGAAGCAAGTCTTTTGGACACCTCCCGTACGCAGCCGCGCCGCCAGCGGCGGTCGACGTTCAGGGAGAGAACATGATTCAGGAGGTCATAATGGCGCGCGATGGCACCGAACATTTCCCGCACATCGCGCGCTTTTTCCGCCCTCCGACCTGCGACCTTCGACATCCAATCCTCGATGGTGAATTTATCCTGGTTTGTCCGAAACCGCCAGAACGCCGAGACTCCGAATGGAGAGTGCTTTGTGGCTTGGTGTCCTGCCGGTTAAAAATCTCGTCTGTGCGTCAGGAAGTCGGTGATGAAGCGGCGGATGCACGCAGGATCAAGATTGTCGACTACTGCCGACCGGCCCAGTTGCGGCAGCAGGATCATCCGGATTTTGCCGCCGCGGGACTTTTTGTCGCGTTGCAGCGCTGCCCACACCCGCTGCGCAGAGATGCCCTGCAGGGATGGCAGGCGCTCGATCCGACGTATCAGGCGGATCAGCCGCTGTGCTTCTTCGGCGCGGAATCCGCCGGTGGCTGCACTCAGCTCAGCTGTCGCGATCATCCCCCAGGCCACCGCCTCCCCGTGTTTAAACCTGCGATAGGCGGTCGCGGCTTCCAACGCGTGTCCCAAGGTGTGGCCGAAGTTCAGGATCATGCGCGTGTGCGCTTCCCTTTCATCGCCGGCCACCACTTCCGCCTTGATCCGAACGGCCCCCATGACCGCACGCGCAAGGGAGGAGGGCTCGCATGCCAGCAGCGCAGATAGCTTCTTTTCCAAATAGCCGAGCAGCGGCTCGGAGCGGATCGCGCCGCACTTGACGATCTCGTAAAGGCCCGCGGCCAGTTCTCGCGCCGGCAGGGTGCGCAGGACGGCGATATCCGACAGCACCGCACTCGGCTGATGAAAAGCACCGATGAGATTCTTGCCCCGGGCAACGTTGATGCCGACCTTGCCCCCCACGGAACTGTCCACCTGCGCCAGAAGCGTGGTGGGCACGCCCACGTAGGGTATCCCGCGCATGAAGGTCGCGGCGGCAAAGCCCGCGACATCTCCAACCACGCCGCCGCCGAAAGCCACGACCCAGGAGCGCCGGTCTGCACGGGCACGGAACAAGCCTTCGTATATTTTCGCGAGCGTGTCGTGATTCTTGAAGCGTTCCCCGTCTCCGATGCGGATCACCGGGACGGGACCGAAGGCGCCCTCCAAAGATGAGAGCAGGGCATTTCCGTGCAGGCGCAGCACGCGCGGGTTGGTCACGACCACGGGGGGCGTATCAAATCCGAGGCGCAAGAGAACGCGGCCGGCCCCGCTCAGAATATTCGCACCGACCAGAACCGGGTAGCTCCGATCCCCCAACTCCACTCGCAGCGTTTTCATGTTCGGCAAATCCCCGTGGCCGGCATACGTCAGCGTGAAATCCCTTCGAACGGGCTGCTCGCCGACGCGTAGAGCTTCCGGGGAATGCGCCCGGCCAGAAAAGCCTGCCGCCCCGCGCGGACTGCGAGGTTCATGGCCTCCGCCATGCGCAGCGGATCCTGCGCGCACGCAATCGCCGTATTCATGAGCACGCCGTCGCAGCCCAACTCCATGGCCAGGGAAGCATCGGATGCGGTTCCCACCCCTGCGTCGACAATCACAGGGAGCGAGATGGTCTCGCGGATGATTCGGATGTTGGCCGGATTTTGAATGCCGATGCCGGATCCGATCGGCGCGCCCAGAGGCATGACCGCAGCAGCACCTGCATCCTGAAGCTTGCGGGCCATGATCGGGTCGTCATTCGTGTAGGGCAGGACAACAAAGCCGTCTTTCACCAGAACGCGCGTGGCCTCCAACAAGGCCCCGGTATCCGGGAACAGCGTCTTCTGATCGCCGATGACCTCAAGCTTCACCCACTCCGAGAGACCGGCTTCTCTCCCAAGCTGGGCCGTGCGGATCGCATCATCGGCGTTGTAGCAGCCGGCAGTATTGGGCAGCAGCATAAAGCGGCTGGTATCGATGTAGTCAAGCAGCGATTCCTTGGACCGGTCGCTGATATTGATGCGCCGCACGGCGACGGTCACGATCTCAGCCCCCGATTTCTCCAGCGCCTCACGCATCTGACCGAAACTGGAATACTTCCCTGTCCCCACGATCAGGCGCGAACAAAACGTCCGCCCCGCCAGCACCAGCCCATCATCTACCACAGCCGACTCCTTGTTAATAGCAAAACAGTCACGAATAACATGAAGAATACCGAAGAATAACCCGTGTTACGAACCTTCGGATGCTTGCCGGTCAGGCAAGAAAAGCAAAATACCAACGCAGGGGACGCAGTGGAATGATCGCAGGAGCATATCGATTCTCTCCGGGTTCCGCAACCTCTGCGTCGAGATATCGGGTGCCCTTGTGTCGCTTATCCCCCGCCGACGAACTGGACGATTTCGACCTTATCGAGGTCCTTAAGAGCGGTCTGGTCCCAATCCTGGCGCCTGATGATGCGCCGGTTCAGTTCCACTGCAATTCTGTCAGGTTTGATGCCGAGGTTTTCGAGCAATTCCCGTACTGAGGCCGAGGCAGGAACAGACCTCGATTCGCCGTTAATTTCCAGCTTCATTGTTGCCTGCATGCCATGTATCATAACGGGTGATCTTGAGCCAAATCAACCAGAAAAGCCTTGACACTGCGCGGATGCGTCTACTAAGATCGAACGTCGCTTTTACCATTGGGTCCTGGTTATCTTCTTGATTTTAAAGTATTTACAGAACCCCCAAATAATCTGTCGGACTTTTCCAGGAGTTGGAGCCGAGCCCGCATGCTATCTGAGGCTACACGAAGCAGGATCTCGGTACTGATGCAGCGGTACCCCCGGGCCCGCTCCGCACTGATTCCATCCCTGCAACTGGCGCAAGACGAAGTCGGCTACTTGTCGCACGATGCCGTCCGCGAGGTCGCGGAGATCTTCACGCTCTCCGCCAACGAGGTATATGAAGTCGCCAGCTTCTACACGATGCTTTTCAAAAAGCCGGTCGGCAAATATGTGATTCAGGTTTGCACCAACATTTCCTGCCTGCTCTGCAACTGCGAGCAGATCATGGCCCATCTCCAGCAGAGGCTGGGCATCAAGCCCGGTGAGACGACTCCCGACCGGCGGTTCACGCTTCTGGAAGTGGAGTGTCTGGCATCTTGCGGCACCGCGCCGGTGGTGCAGATCAACGAGGATTACCACGAGAGCCTCACGGTTGAAAAACTCGACCGGATCCTGGATTCCCTTAACTGATGGAAACCTTGCTGTTTTACCTGTTCGGAGCGATTGCACTGATTGCGGCCATCAATGTGGTGCTGCTGCGCCGCGTGTTCTATGAGGCGCTTTCGCTGATTGTCTGTCTCAGCGCGCTCGCCGGCATCTACATGCTTCTCGAGGCGCCCTTCATCGCGGCGGTGCAGATCATCGTCTATGCCGGGGCCATTATGGTGCTGTTCCTCTTTGTGATCATGCTTCTGGACCCGTTCTCGGGAGCGGCGCATGTCGACAAAAGGAAGTATCTTGCTTTTTTGGCCTGGGTCCTCGGGGCTACGGTGCCGCTGCTGCTTTATCCGTTGCTTAGGTCCTACGACCCTTCCCGCGCGCCCCACGACCCGCTGGTTTCGGCTGGGGGGGCGGGGACCATCACGCATCTCGCGGAAACGCTTTTCAGCGACTATCTGCTCCCTTTCGAGGTGACGTCGGTGCTGATTCTCGTGGCCATCATCGGAGCGGTGGTCCTCGCCAAGCGGCAGACATAGGCGGATCATGAGCATATTTCACTGTCTGATCCTGAGCGCGCTTTTGTTTACCGTCGGGACCATCGGGGTGATCGTCAAGAAGAATGTCATTGCCATCTTCCTGTGCATCGAACTGATGCTCAACGGGGTGAATCTCAGTTTCGTAGCGTTCTCGAAGTACCTTGAGCAGGTGAACGGGCAGATATTTGTGTTCTTCGTCATGGTGGTGGCGGCGGCAGAAGCAGCCGTCGGGCTCGCCATCGCAATCACGCTTTACCGCAATCGCAAGACCCTGAGTGTCGACGATGCGGACATCATGAAGTGGTAACAGGGACCTGCGTATGACGGATTATCTCTGGCTCATCCCGCTGCTCCCTCTCGCCGGCTCGGCGCTCAACGGGATTCTGGGCAGACGGTTCCCCAAGCCGGTCATTTCCGCGATTGCCTGCACCAGCGTGGGCGCATCTTTCCTGTTTGCGGTCGCGGCGGTCGCAAGCCTGCTCGAACTGCCTCCGGCCGAGAGGCACGTCGTCGATCCCCTTTTTACCTGGATCGCGTCCGGCAACTTCGTGGCCAAAGCGGAGTTCCTCCTGGACCCGCTTTCGGCGGTCATGCTCCTTGTCGTCACCGGGGTTGGATTTCTGATTCATGTTTACTCGATCGGCTACATGCACGCCGAAGACGGGTACTACCGGTTCTTTTCGTTTCTGAATCTGTTTATGTTTTCGATGCTGGTCCTGGTCATGGCGGGCAACTTCCTCCTGATGTTCGTCGGCTGGGAAGGGGTCGGGCTCTGCTCGTATCTGCTCATCGGATATTACTTCGACCGGCGCAGCGCCGGCGATGCCGGCAAGAAGGCGTTCATCGTAAACCGGATCGGGGACGTGGGCTTCATGCTGGGTGTGCTGCTCATCTTCGTCACCTTCAAAAGCATGAACTTCACGGAGGTGTTCAGCAGGATCGCTGCCAGCCCGGCAAACTTTCCGGTCGAAACCGGTTTCGGGATTTTGACTTCGATCGGGCTCCTGCTTTTTGTGGGTGCGACCGGCAAGAGTGCGCAGATTCCCCTCTACGTCTGGTTGCCGGATGCGATGGAAGGTCCGACTCCGGTGAGTGCCTTGATCCACGCCGCCACGATGGTGACGGCGGGGGTTTACATGGTCGTGCGCTGCTCCCCGATATTCAGCCGCGCGCCCATTGCTCTCGAGGTGGTCGCCGCGATCGGCATCCTGACCGCGCTGATGGCCGCCACCATCGGCCTGGTACAGACGGACATCAAGCGGGTTCTGGCCTACTCGACTGTGAGCCAGCTGGGCTATATGTTTTTCGCCGCCGGCGTCGGCGCTTTTTCGGCCGGCATATTTCATCTCGTCACGCACGCGTTTTTCAAGGCGCTCCTCTTCCTGGGGGCGGGGAGCGTAATCCACGCCATCGGCGGCGAGCAGGATCTCATGCGCATGGGGGGACTCCGCAAATTCACCCCCACCACGCACGGCACCATGCTGGTCGCCGCGCTCGCGATCAGCGGCATATTTCCTTTCGCGGGCTTTTTCAGCAAAGACGAGATTCTGTGGTCGGCATGGGCCGCTGGGCATCCCGTCATCTGGCTGACGGGTCTGCTGACGGCGGGTCTCACGGCCTTCTACATGTTCCGGCTGATCTTTCTGGCATTTTACGGCTCGGAACGCTTTTCGGAGGAGACCCGCCACCACGTGCACGAATCGCCGCCGACCATGACCCTCCCGCTGGTGGTCCTCGGCGTGCTTTCGACCATCGGCGGATTCATCGGGCTGCCCGCATGGCTGGGCACCAACAGGTTCGAGCGGTTCCTGGAGCCCTCGCTCGAGTTTGCCTGGCGCGGGGAGCACGCGCAGCTTGCACACAGCCTGGAAATGGGATTTGCCTTGATTTCGGTGATGGTCGCGCTGCTGGGCATCTTTCTGGCATACCGCTTCTATGTCGTCAAGCCGTCCCTGCCGGAGAAACTCGCGCACAGCATGAGCGGCCCCTACACACTGCTGGCACACAAGTATTACGTGGACGAAACCTACGATGCGCTGATCGTGCACCCGGTTGCGGCGGGTTCGAGGGATGTCTTGTGGCGCGGAGTGGACGTCGGGATAGTTGATGGCGCGGTAAACGGGGCGGCCCGCGTAGTTCAGGGTGCGGCTTCCCTGTTGAAGAACATTCAAAATGGCCTGGTGCGCAGCTACGCCACCTGGATCCTGGTCGGGGTTGTGGCCATCTTGCTCTACATAACTCTGCAGCCATGGATTCTGGCCTGGCTTTCGTAATACCAGGATTATGGTTTTGCCCTGGGGTGCAGCAGCTGGCTGCCGCCTTCGAACGGCGCGAGGCGGAGCAAGATAAGGTGCAAGCAAGCTTGCGCCTTCCATGGAATGCGTCGCACATATCTTTTGCTCTGGTGACGGCACCGCATGCATATACAGAACATCCTGAGCCTGGTGACCTACCTCCCCGCAGCGGCCGCGGTCGCTCTGCTGCTGTTCCCGCGTGGCTCCGACCGGGCGATCAAGACGTTCGCCCTGCTGGCCTCGCTGGCAACCTTTGTCCTGTCGCTCCACCTTTACTATCACTTCGATATTGCGAACGGGCAAATGCAGTTCGAGGAAGCGGTCTCCTGGATCGAAGGGGGGATGATCAAGCATCATCTGGGCATAGACGGCATCAGCTTGTTCCTCATCCTGCTCACGACTTTCCTCACTCCGTTGGCCATTCTCTCTTCCTGGCGCGCGGTGACCCAGAAGGTGAAGCCGTACATGATCTGCATGCTGTTCCTGGAAACAGGAATGCTCGGGGTCTTTGCCGCACTCGATCTGGTGCTCTTCTACGTGTTCTGGGAAGTAATGCTGATCCCGATGTATTTTCTGATCGGCGTCTGGGGCGGCGAGCATCGCGTCTACGCAGCGGTCAAGTTCATCCTCTATACCATGGTCGGATCGCTGCTCATGCTGCTCGCCATCATCTATCTTTATTACCTCAACGGCGGCACTACCTTCGACCTGCTGCAGATCTCGCGCAATCTGGCTTCGGGAAGCATCCGGATCACGACGGGCGAAGAGTTCTGGCTTTTCATGGCGTTTCTGCTTGCCTTCGCGATCAAGGTGCCCTTGTTTCCGTTTCACACGTGGCTCCCGGATGCCCACGTCGAGGCGCCCACGGCCGGATCAGTGATTCTCGCGGGCGTGCTGCTGAAGATGGGGACTTATGGACTGCTGCGCTTCTGCCTGCCTCTGTTCCCTGCCGCGGCCATTGCAGTAGCGCCCTACCTTTCCATTCTCGCACTGATCGGCATAGTTTATGGGGCGCTCGTTGCCATGGTTCAGCCCGATCTGAAAAAGCTGGTGGCCTACTCGTCGGTGAGCCATATGGGGCTGGTCGTGCTTGGGATATTCGCTTTCACCCAGCAAGGTCTTCAGGGATCGACACTGCAGATGCTGAATCACGGCTTGTCGACCGGCGCATTGTTCCTCCTCGTCGGCATGATCTACGAGCGCAGGCACACGCGCCTGATCTCGGACTTTGGGGGCCTGGCGCACCGCAACCCGGTGCTGGCGGCCCTGTTTCTCGTCGTCACCCTCTCCTCGATCGGCCTGCCGGGGCTGAACGGGTTTGTGGGGGAGGTGCTCATTCTGGCGGGAACCTTTATCAAGAGTCCGGTTTTTGCCGCGGTCGCGGCAAGCGGAATGATTCTCGGCGCCGTTTATATGCTCTGGATGTACCAGCGTGTTTTCCTGGGCAACGTAACCAACCCGGCAAACCTGGAGATGAAGGATATCGGCACGCGGGAAAAACTGCTGCTGGTGCCGATTCTGCTCGTGATGCTGTGGATCGGTGTCTATTCCGCGCCTTTCCTCCAACGAATGGATGCGAGCCTTCAACTCGTGCAGCAACGCATTCACAACGCCCACGCCCCCGCGGGGGGATACAGGGTCGAACAGCGCCTCGGCAGCCCGCAACTGGGCGGCGGCCAGTGAGTCAGCAATTATGAAAAATTCGGGGGCGCAGCAGACCACGAAGTACCTGCAGCGACACAGCTGCCGCCAAAGAATCTCGACGCAGAGAGCGCAGGGATTGCGGCGAAGGACCAAGGGCACCCGTGGTCTGGGATATCTTGAATTCTCTGTCGGAAAGGGGATCCACTGCTCGGCGGGTGGTGACTAGCTAAGCGATGACTATTGACTACTTTTCGATCCTCCCTCAAATCATCCTGGTGCTGGCGGGGATGATCATCCTGCTGCTGGAGCCCTTTACGCCGCCCGCGCGCAAGAGCCGGCAGGGGCAGATCGCCGTGGCTGCCTCTTTCCTGGCTGCTTATGTGCTGTCGTTTCAGCGGCTCGGCCATCCGCGCGCCATCTTTAGCGGCATGTTTCTGGTCGACAACTTCAGCTGGGTTTTTCAGTGGCTGTTTTTCGTCATTACCGGCTTCTCCGCCCTCGTTGCGTTGCGATTTAACGAGAGGGAGTCCATCAACAGGGGTGAGTATTACGCCCTGCTCCTTTTCGCCTGCTCCGGCATGTCGCTGATGGCCGCAAGCGGTGATTTGATTCTGACCTTCCTCGGCATCGAGATCCTGTCGATTGCCACTTACATTCTGGCAGGTTTCAAGCGCACCGACCTGCGGGCCAACGAATCGTCGTTGAAATATTTTCTGCTTGGTTCCTTCGCGACCGCGTTTCTGCTTTACGGCATCGCGCTGGTATACGGCAGCACCGGCACGACGAACTACGCCGCCATCCGCCAGGTCGCAGGTTTGCAGGGCACGCCCCAGCTCACCATGGTGATCGGGTTGGGGCTGCTCTTGGTCGGATTCGGTTTCAAGGTCGCCACCGTGCCTTTCCATGCCTGGGCGCCCGACGTATACGAGGGGGCGCCGACGGCGGTCACCGCGTTCATGATCGTAGGCCCCAAGGCGGCAGGCTTCGCGGCCCTCATCCGTGTGCTCGTCCAGGCGCTGCCATCACTGCAGGCAGATTGGACCGCAATTTTGTGGGTTTGCTCCATCCTGACGATGACTGTGGGGAATGTTGTCGCCACGCTGCAGTCGAACATCAAACGAATGCTGGCCTACTCTGCAATTGCGCACGCGGGTTACATCCTGGTCGGCATCGTCGCCAACAGTTCCGCGGGCCATCGGGCGGTGATCTTCTATCTCATCGTCTACACCGCAATGAACCTGGGTGCGCTCAGCATCGTGCTCTCCCTGAGCCGGCAGGGCGATCAGCGGGTGAAGCTCGAGGATTATGCCGGCATGGGAAGAACCCAACCCCTGACGGCCGCGGCGCTTTCGCTCTTCCTGATCTCACTGGCGGGAATTCCGCTGACCGGCGGATTCATCGGGAAGTTCTTCCTTTTCAGTGCTGCGATTCAAAGGGGTTACGTGGGCCTTGCCATCATAGGGGTCCTCAACAGCGTGCTCTCGGTCTACTACTACTTCCGCCTGATGGTGTACATGTACATGAAGGAACCGCAGGAAGCACAGATCGAAAGCATACCGCTGACGGCCCTGGCTGCGATCGCCATTGCGGCTCTGGGCGTGCTGTGGGCCGGCATCTCTCCGAATTGGATCCTGAACCTTGCCAGTCGTTCCATCCTTCCCCTACAATAATTGGTACTATGAAAGATATCCGCAAGAAGCTTCAGGACGAGCTGAATGTAATCGAGCGCGAGCTGCGTGTCGACCTTCCCAAGGAGATACTGAGAGCCCGCGAGCACGGTGACTTGAGCGAGAATGCCGAGTACAAGGCGGCGAAGGAGCGTCAGGCCTATCTTGAAGGCAAGAAAGCAAATCTTCAGGCACGGCTTGCCGCCCTGTCGCTCATCAATCTGGAAAAAATCCCTCACGACCGCGTTGCTTATGGGTCGCGTGTGGTGCTGTACGATGCAGGCGCCGACAAGGAACTGAGCTACACCCTCGTTTCACCGGAGGAATCCGACATCAGCCAGGGCTTGATATCGAGTTCATCCCCTATCGGGCGGAGTCTGATGGGAAAGGCTGAGGGCGATGAGGTGCATATCGTTACGCCTTCGGGACCGAAGGACTACGAAATCCGCTCCCTCACCACGATCCACGACCTCGAGGACTAGCGAAGGAACCGCGAAGCAGCCACAAAGAACAGACAAACACGGGACGGATTCCTGCCAATCCTGTGATGCGCGTTCTTTGCGGCTGCCCTTGTCTCTTGGTCTCTGCCTCAGAAGAACAGCAGCATCATGATGACTACAAAGGTCAGCAGCGCCAGAAACTCAATAAAAGCCAGGCCTAGAAAGATGAAGATCCGGATGGTGTCGGTTGCACCTGGATTGCGGGAGACCCCTTCGCACGCAGCCGCAAGCGCGCGGCTCTGAGCATATCCGCAGCCGGCAGCGGCCAGCGCCATGCCAAATCCGGCGGATATGAGCAGCCACTGGTAATTTCTAGCCTTGCTCGCCGCGGCTCCCGCCTCACCCTGAGCAAAAACCGGAACTACCATCGTGAGGAGTACGACACCCATGAGTGCGGCCAGAATCAACTTTCTTCCCATCAGAAGTCTCCTTTCAAGAGATGCATTCATCACAGCAAATCGCGGTATGGATCGTGCTCAGGCCGCCGCTGCCTGCGGCGCGCCTTCGTGGTGTCCCGCACCATGTTCCTCTTTGTGCTCCGCCGATTCTTCCACGGCGCCCGAGATGTAAACCAGGGTCAGCAGCACGAATATAAAGGCCTGGATCGTGCTGGCGAACAGAGCCAGGAACATGACCGGAACGGAGGCCAGAACCGGGAAAATGTACTGGTTGAGGGATCCGATGATCAACTCTTCTGCAAAAATATTGCCGAAAAGGCGCAGGCTCAGCGAAAGAATGCGTGCCAGATGGCTGACGATCTCGACCGGGAACAGCAGCCAGGCGAGCCACCAGACCGGCCCCATGAAATGTGCCAGGTATCCAATCAACCCGTGCTTTCGAATGCCATGATAGTTGTAATAAACAAAAGTGCAGACGGCGCACGAGGCAGTTACATTTAGATTGCTGGTCGGAGAGAGAAAACCTGGAATGAGCCCCAGCAGGTTGCCGCAAAGGATGTAGACCGCCAGCGTCCCGATCAACGGGAAATACTGGAGCGAGTCCTTGCCGACGACTTCCTTCATCAATCCCTGCAGAGTCTCCAGCACAATTTCGATCAAGTGCTGCATGCGGGTGGGATTCTCGACGCTCAACCGGCTTCTCAGCCATATCGCAAAAGAAATGAGCCCGAGCGAGACCAGAAGGATCATCACGATGTGATCCGGAACGGCATGACCATTGGCGGCGATATTGAACCCGAGAGCGCGCGCAATGGGATCGAACAGATATTGATTGATAAAATTCGCGACGGGGCTTTGCTCGTGCATGTTATTCGGGGCTGCTGCCGTAAGCTTCGAGGACGCCTTCAATAAAAACGCTGCAGATGAAGACCGCAAGGCCGGCTACTGCAGCGAGAATGTCCAAAAAAAGAAAGCGGATCATAGCATACAGGCACAGGGGAATCAACAGAAGGCGCAAAAAAAAGCCCGCTAACACCTTAGATTTCGAGCGTTTCAGGTCGCCCGTGAATATCGAGTTGATCGTCGACCGCAACCAGAAGAGATTCGCCCCGGCAAGCCCCGCCCCGGCGGCGAAAGACACCGCCTCGCGGCCGCCGAAGCCCGCCCACGCCAGGAGGCTCCCGCCGGCCGTCAACCCCAAGGTCAGCCAGAAAAGGCGCCGTTCAAGATTCCCTGCCCGAGCAATTGCCATCATCGCCACGATTGGGCGCCAGGATCCTCACGATTTCATAGAAGCCGGCGCCCGCTCCGAAAAAAGTAATAATTATGCTTCCCCACGGGAAGCTGTGCAGATACCGATCAACCAGGAAATATCCCACGATCCATCCCGCAGTCATCGAGGCGGGCAGAATCATGATGATTCCCGAAAGCCGGGCGATCACCGCCCCTTGAGAACGGCGACGCTCCCCATCGTGCTGTCGTCTCATACGTTGCTCACTGTATCAAAATATCAGCGCAGAGGGCCCAAGGAAAACCACCCGGCTTGTTGCCCTGCGGCCTCTGCGTCGAGGTTTTGTGGACATAGCCGTAATCGATTTCTGCTTGTGCCACCGGAGCGAATGTCCTATAGTAGCGCCCGTATTGTTCCCATGACTGTGGCCAAGGGTAGGAGGCACAGTCACTTGCCGGTGACAAATCCAACGGAGGTATCATGATTGCACGCACGTCCATGTCGCACCGCGACATTTCGACACGCTTCTATCGGGCCGCGCTGGTTCTGCTTCTTGTGCTGCTGCCGCTCACGCTGCTGGCGCAAGGCGGCGGCCAGGCCGCCCCACCAAAGACTGCCCCGTCCAGCTGGGCTGACGAGATCTTGAAGCAGGAGGGCTATGTTACACCGCCGCCTGAGCTGGTAGCCGCGGTCACTGCGCCTCGGCACGAGAACGTGAATCTATCCAACGCGAGTCCGGACAAGAAGTGGTTCCTGAACGAGATCGGCGATGGTCCCGTGCTTATGAAGACATTTTCGAAGCCGTTCGACGAGTTGGGTGGGGTCTTCATCGATTTCAAGGCGAATCGAGCACGATCGCTGACGGTTCGAAACAACGTAGGCATCCAGCTCATCTCGGCAACGGACGGTACCAGGAAGCAGATTCAGCTTCCGGCAGGTGCGCGCGTGTCCAATGCCACGTGGTCGCCGGACAGCAAGAGCATCGCCTTCTTCGTGCATGGTGAGAGCGCGACCCACATCTGGATCGCAGACGTCGCGACCGGACAGTCTCGGCAGCTCACGAAAACGCCCGTGCTGGCGACCAGGGTCATGAACTTCGACTTCACCGAAGACGGCAAGCAGATTGCCACCGTGCTCATTCCGGATGGACGTGCACCCAGGCCGGTGCGGCCCGATGTGCCGGTCGGACCGGAAATCAAAATCACCGACAACAACAGGAATCGCCTGCGCACCTTCCCGAGCCTGATGACGACGCAGTACGATTTTCAGCTGCTCGAGTGGCACTCGACCGGTCAGGTCGCCTTGATCAACGTGCAGACCGGTGCGGTGAAAAAAATCGGCAAACCGGAGATGGTCACTTCGATCGATGCCTCACCGGATGGCAACTACCTCCGCGTCACCCACATGACAAAGCCATTCTCCTACATCGTCCCGGTCGGCAACTTCGGTTCAGTAGAAGAGGTGTGGGATACCAACGGTGCGATGCTGACAGAACTCAACAAGCGGCCGCTCAATTTGGGCGCTGCCCCTGACGACACAACACCCCCGGCTCCTCAGGCGCCGGGAGGCGCGCGCGGCGGTGCGGAACAGACCGGTCGCCGTGAGCTCGCGTGGCGGCCCGACGGACAGGGCTTCACTTATCTTGAGCAAGAAGCGCCACCGCCCGGGACTGCCGGAGCGGGAGGTGACCGTGCCGCGGCGGTCCGCGCCCTGGTCGGCGCGCGCGGCGGCACACGCGGTGCCGGGGCGGGAGGCGGACAGCAAGGCCCGCCGCGCAAGGACCGTTTGATGCAGTGGCTGCCGCCGTTTGACGCCAAGAGCGCAAAAATGATTTTTGAAAACAACACGCGCATGTCCAATCATCGCTTTTCGCCTGACATGCAGATTCTCTTTTTCAGGGAGACGAGCGGCCAGAATACCCTCGAGGTCGCGGTGTACCTCGCCGAGCCGACACAGCGCTACACTCTGGCGCAGTTCCGCACCGATGATGTCAACGCGAACCCGGGTTCGCTGGTGTCGGCACGCGGCGGTGGCGGCGGCGGGCGCGGCGGTGGCGGCGGTGGTGGCGGCCGCGGCGGTGGTGGCGGTGCCGGTGGCGGCACGGTCCTGCTCTCGGCTGACCACAACAGCGTGTTCTATGAAGGCACGGTGAACGACAAGAGCCCGGAACAAGTCGGGCCGAAGTCATTTCTCGATAAGGTTGCCATCAAGACCGGTGAAAAGGCGCGCATCTACGAAAGCGACAATAAAAACGTTTACGAGCGCATCTCCACGATTCTCGACATCGATGCCGGCCGGTTCATCATCGCGCGCGAGAGCCCGACCGAGGTGTCGCAGAGTTACCTTGTGGAGGGGACCAGCCGGAAGCAGCTCACCCAGAACAAGGACCTGTTCCCGGACCTGACGAGTGCTTCCAGACAGCGCATCCAGGTCGAACGGGCCGACGGTTTCCACTTTCGCGTGACCGTAATGCTGCCGCCGGGTTACAAGGAGGGGACGCGGTTGCCGGCGATCTTCTGGTTCTACCCCCGTGAGTTCGACACCCAGCAAAACTTCGATCAGCCCGACCGCACGTTCAACAAGAATACATTCCAGTCCTACGGCACCCGATCGATCCAGTTCTTTGTACGGCTCGGCTATGCCGTCGTTGTCGATACCCCCGCCCTGCCGATCGTCGGGCAGCAAGGCCAGCAGAACAACAACTATGTGAACGATCTGCGGAACGATCTGGCCGCCGTGATTGACGAATTGGACCGTCGCGCCATCATCGACCGCCAACGCCTGGCCATCGGTGGCCACAGCTATGGCGCGTTTACGACCGTGAACGCGATGGTTCACACACCGTTCTTCAAGGCGGGCATCGCAGGTGACGGCGCTTACAACCGCACGCTCACGCCGCTCGGATTTCAGAACGAGCGTCGTGACCTGTGGGAGGCGCGCGACGTCTACCTCGGGATGTCGCCGTTTCTTTATGCCAACAACCTCACCGGCGCGCTGCTCATGTACCACAGCCTGGCCGATCAGAACGTGGGCACGGATCCTGACAACTCGATCCGCCTGTTCCATGCCCTGAACGGGATGGGCAAGACGGCGGCGATGTACTTGTATCCGTACGAGGATCACGGCCCGGTGGCCAAGGAAACGCTCCTCGACCAGTGGGCCCGGTGGGCCGCGTGGCTCGACAAGTACGTCAAGAATCCTCAGCCAAAGGAGACCAAAAAAGCAACCGATACCCCGATCCAGCGCTGATCACCATCAGCAGATCCAGATCGCAAGGGGCGCCCGGGAAACTCTTCCGGCGCCCCTTGCGCATCTTCCGAGACCAGCTTTTCAACCCACGATAGAGACGAGGCTCACGAAGACCATTTCGTGTGCGTCGGGCACTTCGTGGTTTTTTTTGCCTGCGCAAAATCTCTTTTGTGAAACCAGGGATGTTTGGTAGGCTTCTTTGCGCCGGAGAGGTACCGAAGTGGTCGTAACGGGCTCGACTCGAAATCGAGTTAGGGGCCAAAAGCCTCTACGCGGGTTCGAATCCCGCCCTCTCCGCCAAACCCTACAAAGCGAATTCGTGCTCCAAACGGATTGAGGTTCTGCCCCATCGTTTCCTCTGGAAAGACAGGGTTGTGCCGTTCTCATGTAAAGGTCGCGGGCTTTGACCGTCTTGCGGTGGCCGCCACATGGCCGATACTGCTGCCCATCTTGTGGATCGGGTCTTCCCGGAAGTGCCGGTCCGGCAGTGGGTGCTGTCGCTCCCTTTTGCCCTTCGCTATCGCCTAGCCTGCGACTCATCCCTGCTTTCGAGGATCTCGCCGTGCCGTCCGACCCGCGCTGCGTCGCCGTTTCGGGCTTCAGCCTCCATGCCAATGTGTGTATCCCGGCTCGTGACCGCATGCGTCTCAAACGGCTTCTTCGTTACGCAGGTCGCCCTGCGGTCGCAACCGAGCGCCTGTCGCTTCTGCCCGACGGCAGGCTCCTCTATCACCTCAAACGCCGCTGGCGCGACGGAACCACCCACGTCATCTTTGAGCCCCTGGAACTCCTCGGCAAACTTGCCGCGCTTGTGCCTCCACCGCGGTTTCATCTGGTTCGCTACTCAGGCATACTGACCCCGGCGGCCGCCTGGAGGCCCTTGATAATTCCTGAATCAGCATTTCAAGCTCCCCTGCCCCATCCCGGCTGTGCGCCAGCAGATATGCGGCCCACAATCGAAATAGGCAAACCAAAAAGGTATAACGGCGTTGCGCCACAGGCTCGAGCGGCTGGAATCAGAATCGGCAGCTCGCCGCAGGGCCGGCAAAAGCAGCAGAGCGCCCACCAAGTAGCGTGCTCCGTTTACCGTCCACGCATCCATGTAGTTGGTGAAGTGCTTCAGGAAGAGAGGAATGCTGCCCCAGGACACAACTGCAGCCACGAGAGCGGGCACAGCGAGTGAAGACTTTTTTCCCATAAGGGGTGGCATTATGCCAGAATCAGCCACCGGGGAAAATGGTGGCTCCAGAAATCAGGGCTAACCTGCCGTGAAATCAGTCTCGTCCAACGCATCAGTTCACGCCTGTCTGCGGGCGGGACGCGCACGCTGCCAGTCCGTCCGATCTGTCAAGCATCGGATGCTTTAGCGCCGAGCCTCTCAAGATGCAGAATCCGGGATCGCGGACTTACGGCGGAAATCCGCACAACCTGTTGCGGAGACCCGGCATCCGATGCCAGAAGAAGGAGCCCAAGCTTCACTTTTAGATCCCGAATTGTTTCTTACACGGAAGGGACTTAAAGCGTTGCGTTTTTGTGCACCGTAGTGGCAGCATGTGTGACGGGCCGCGGTCGCCCCGAACATGCCGGGAAAGAGCTCGCCGGAGGAGAAGTTTCGTGAATCCGGTTGCGTACGTTGCTTTATACAAAGAAGGATCATGCGGCTACTGTGGAATGTACCGTGGGAAAGTCGTGATCGCGGAGATATAGTGCCGCTCCCATGACTTGCTGCCGATGGAAGCTTATTCTCCGGCGTTACGTCATCGGATTCCCGGTAATCAGGCCGACTTGGGTGGACCCGCAATCGAAGAGGACAAACATGGCCGTCAGCGTTGGCCTGGTGTGGGTTACTGGCCCGAATTGGTAGACTTTCAAACCCATTTTCGCGCGCGATTATCTGACGATAAGGTTCGAGAAGAAGGCATCGCCCGCGGCAGCCGCACCGCTGCAGCCGACTGACGATAGAGGAGAACTTATGTCGCGTCTGAACGAAGTGCAGCCCGTTCCGATCTTCGGCATTGCCGGAAAGATATACCGTGATCCCGAACACCCGCTAGAGGAGGGGCTTCTTCAGCACATGCTGGGTTGTCCAGTAAAGATGCCGCCTTCGGGTACCGGCTTCAGCACCCGGCGGGGCACTGGTTTCGGCTATCGCACCTTTCCGACGCCTGCTGCGGCCCCAGCCGCGGCAGGACAACCGGTGCACAACGAGGACGCATCGGCCCTGATCGTTTTCCACGGTTCGATCTTCAATGCCCGCGAACTGCGCGTGGAACTGTCCAGTCTTGGCCACACCTTCCGGTCCGATTCGCAGGCAGAGGTCGCTCTTCACGGCTTCGAACAATGGGGCAAAGCGGTTGCTCTGAAGCTGAGAGGGCCGTTCGTGTTCGCGGTGCAGGACTCCAGGCAGGGTGCTCTGTTCATCGCGCGCGATCGCATCGGACTCAAGCCGATGTTCTACGCGCACCTGAATCCGGGATCCCCGGATGAGGCGCTGCTCTTCGCCAGCGAGGTGAAGTCGTTCCTGGCCGATCCGGCCTTCGAGCGCCGGATCAGCATCATGGCGCTGAACCATTACCTCACCTGCCAGTACGTGCCGCATCCGCTGTCGATCTTCTCGGGGGCAGCGAAGCTCCCTCCGGGGTATTGGCTCGTCTATAAGGATGGCAAGGTCGCGACGGAGCGCTACTGGCAACTGCAGTACGAGCCGAAGAGCCGGATCACGGAAGAAGAGGCCGTGGAGGAATCGCTGGCGCAGGCCGACGACGCCGTGCGCGTGCGACTCGCAGGGGGAGGCTCGATCGGCTGCCACCTCAGCGGCGGCACTGACTCGTCCACGATCGTCGCCCTGGTTCGCCGCCACACGAGCGGCGAGCTGAAGACATTCTCCATCGGTTTCCGCGAAGATGAGTTCAACGAACTACCCTACGCCCGGCAGGTTGCCCGGCAGTTCAGCACCCGACATCATGAGTTCGTGGTGGAACCCAGCGCGCTGGAATGCCTGGGAGACCTCGCTTGGTTCTTCGACGAGCCCATGGCTGACAGCAGCGGCATCCCGACCTACTACCTGTGCAAACTGACTGCAGAGCACGTCGACATCGCGCTCAACGGAGACGGCGGCGACGAGAGCTTCGCGGGTTACAGGCGCTATGGCGGATTCACGTCGCACCGCCGCTATCGGATGATCCCACGCCCGTTGCGCGCTCTTGCCGACGGTCCCTTTGCCCTGCTTGCCCGCCTGTTTCCCATGAGCGTCAAGGCGGAGCTACTCTCCTACGTGAACCATACCACGCTGATCAGCAAGGAGCAGCTTTACACCCAGTGGCTGGTCATCTTTCGGGAGTACGAGAAGCATCGCCTGCTGGCCACAGCGCATCGCCCCCTCATGCGGCAGGCCGAGGCCGAATCGGATAAGATGACCGTGGACCTGATGAACCTGGTGCCGGAACGGGCATGGATTGACCGGATGACGTTCTCCGACATATCGCTGTATCTGCCGGGGGCGCTGATCCCGAAAGTCGAGCGCATGTGCAGCGCCTTCTGTCTGGACGGCCGTGCGCCTCTCCTCGACCAACAGGTGATGGATTTCGCGGCACATCTGCCCGCGAATCTGCGGTTCAAGGACGGAACGCTGAAATATCTACTCAAGAAAGCGGTGCTGCGGTACTTCCCCGAAGAGTTTCTCAACCGGCCCAAACAGGGGTTCGGCGTGCCGATCGGAGATTGGGTGCGGGGGGGACTGCGGCCGTTGGCCGAGGAATTCCTGCTCAGTCGACGGGCGCTGTCGCGCGGCTTCTTCGAACCCGCCTGCGTGCGCCGCATGCTCGGCCAGCACATCCGCCGCAGCCAGGATCACGCCTCTCGGATCTGGGCGTTGATGGTTCTGGAGGCATGGTGCCGCACGTTCCTCGATCGGGATAATCCGCTGGCAGGACCGCTGAAGTTCCAGTAGCCTTATCGGGGTCGGGCCTGAAATATTGCTTTTTTGTGTGTGACGATGAGCCGTCTACAAATGAAAGAGTAAGTAATGAAGGGCTGATCCTTGCTCCTCTCTCACCCGACCAGATCTGCGATAACCACTTCGGCGATGGTGGGATGGACTACATCGGCGCCAACCAGAATGCGCGCGGGAAAGGTCTGGGCAACGGCGACGAAACGCATGCCGGCGGCCTTGGCGGCCTCGATCCCGTTGAGGGCGTCCTCAACGACTTGTATCCAGCTGCCCAAATTCGCAAGTCCTCTAAAGGTCGCAGCTTTGCATGCGCGTTGGTTCTGGATGCTGGCATCGTGCAATGAGGCAAGCCCAGACGAGGCAATCGCAAGTTACCATACGCTGCAGGCTGATTTCATCTATAATGTCTGGCACTACTGGTATAGCAACGTTGGCACGTTAGGTGCAGGTCGATCGGCTACAGGTCTGGCCCGACCGGCGACACTCCAGATTTACTTACAAATACGACCCAGTCGGAAGGGTCGTCGCCGCCACTCAAACCGTCAACGACGGCAATGGTAATTGGTCGGTTTCAGCGAGCTTCAGTATGGTGCATTACTATGCGGCACAGTTTGCCTACGAGCAGGGTGGGAGCCAACAGCTGGGACGCGCGGAAAACTGCCTGCGCAAAGCTCTCCGCATCAATCCTCAGTTTGTGCCCGGCATTCACATGCTTTCGCAAATACTGGCGATGCGCGAGGAGAGCCGTTCCGAAGCCCTCGAATTGGCGAAAAAGGCGGCCGCGCTTGAGCCCTCGGACATGAGCCGTAATGAGGAAATTCCAGCCTGCCCCCTATTTGCGGACCGCCGGTGCCGACTGCCTCTCTGTTTCCTTCGCGGCAGGCGCCGCCGGCAGCTTGGCTCCGCACCAGGGGCAGAAAATCCAGGAACCCTTGGCTTCCTCCCCGCACGATGCACATTTCTTGCCGGGGAGCAGCGAATCCAGTGGCAAACGCCACTTGAATTCCCTGGTGCCGAGGAAGACACGGAAGGATCCCTTTTTCCAGGCATCCGCAATGAGCGTCCCTTCCTTGGTCCTGGTCGGAAACAGCACGAAATGCAGGTTCTGGCCCATATTCCCCAGCATATTGGCAACCATCGGCTTGATTATCTGCAACATGGTCTTCATGTTGGCACTCACGGCATCTTCCGCGAGCGGTATATAACTTTGTCCCTGGTTGTCCTTGATGACGATGCTCTCCCGGATGCTCTCTTCCGACTTGTAGGTGACGCTGCCGAATGTCCCGATTTTGCCGTCTACCACGGCCACCATTGTATAAGGTGAGAGCAGCTCGATGAATTCGTCGAGTTTAGCCTTGGTCATCTGGGAATTCACGGCCATGCTGGCTCGCCAGTAGTCCTCAGGAATCCACCAGACCATCGTTATATCCCCAGGGGTCCGCGCCAATTTCTGTGTCTCCTGCGTCAGCGCCGGCATGTCAATGACCCCTTGGGCAAGAGCCGGACCCTCAAGTGCCAGAATGAAAGCCAGAAACAGTCCCACTGCTGTCGGCCGTGTCACCCTGCCACTCATCCGCATCGTTGTGTATCCCATCTTTACCCTCCCCTCGTGCGAATTCAGCATGACTTGGGAAAATGCCCTATAACATATCGGTATTTCCTGCCCTTGGCAGCAGCCTCAAGAACGTGCGGTAGGCCGGAGCAAGGAATCTCGGGGACAGGCGGTGGAGTGCACCCCTGCTATGAGACAGAAAAAAACAGGGACGGAATATGGAGAGTGAGCAGGGGTAGGGAGTGTGGGGGAAGGGGAGGTTGCGCTGTCGCCCGGTTCCTCTCAAAAAACTCCTTTTGATAGGACCAGTCCGCCCACGTATGCATCATCCCGGGGAAGACCACGAACTGGCACAAGGATTGGACAGAACTGTAGGCTGCCTCGTAATTTGCCCATCGCCAGAATTGCTCTGCGCCATCACCGCCGAACGCCGCTTCAATCAACGCCACATCGGGATCGATGTAGGCTTTGTACCAGGGAACGATGTTTGAAGGATAGATTCTTTATCCGTGACTTCTTTGTTTTTTGCAAAGAAAGATCGTGAAGATCATGCTGCGATTTTGGCATGGGCTCTCGCAAAGTCGCGTTCTCGAAGATAGAGAGCTGTTCCCATGACGCGCCTGCCATAGAGAGTCACTCGCCACCGCCGGCTCCTCGGAAATTTGGCTATTAGACCATGAGCATGGAAACGACGGAAGATCCGGCTCACCTTGGAACTGGCCTTTTTTCGATCCTGACCGCAGGCACGCAAGTGCTGCGTTAATTGAAGCTTCGTCCGGATATCACGATTCGTGAAACCTCTCACGCAATGCTCTCCGTCCATCACCGCCCGGAATAATTCAGCGTCGCTGTGAGCCAGGGGATTGAAGGCGGAGCATCCCCGGCCCGCCGCATCCTTTTTACGAGTGGTGATACGATCAAGATCTCGTTTAGCGTCGGTAGGATCATCGACGACTGCCAGCGCATCCAGATAACGAGAATTAGCTTTCAGGGAGACCTCGCGATAGCGGAATAACCACGCGACCCCTTTGCGCATGTCGACCCATTCCATCCGAGTCTTGCCCTTGCGGGTCACTCGCTTGCGAACGCGGAATTCCTCGGGATTATTGATTACGGTTTCCACCCGAAGAACGAGACCGGCCTTGTCGTACATCTTGAGCCAGTTCTCTTTGACACGATGTTTGATCCTCGATCCGCCGATGCGGCGGCAGGCGAGGGTGGAGAGATCCGACACGATCTCTCCCTGGAAATTGCCGTTCAGTTTCCGTCCCAAGAAGTTCATGACTTCCTTGGCGCCAAAGCACAGTGTGCTGTGGCACAGTAATTGAGGATAGAGTTCGCAGAGGTCCCGGCGACTCTTAAACTGGATGTCGGTCGAGTATTCGCTTTGGGCGGTCACCCAATAGTACTGGAAGGAATGAAGAAGATCCCGCATCTGAGGGTTGACCCGCCGGGCATACCGGTTCAGGATTCGCGGCCAATCCAGGCTCTGAAAACGATCCGCGAATTTTTGGGCTCTCGTGATGTCGGAAACCGAAACCAAAACGTTGTCGAGCTTGCTGTAAGCAACATCATGGGCATCGAGCTTCCGTGCCAACCATTCATGCCCGTTGACGTAAACCTGAATCTGCATGGGAAACCAACTCTGGATCCGCACATGAATCAAGCCAAAGTCGCGGTCCATGAAATAGTAGTAAAAATGCAGGCACTTCCGGCTCGCAGATCTCACGAAACGACTGCCCGCAGAAAAACGGAGTGAGAAGGTACGGCAGGATTCCACGATCGAGAAAACACATACCAAGCCCTCTTCAATCCCGTCCCGCTCCGCCAATTCCCGGGCTCTTTCCTCCTTTCGGATATGCGACCGCAGGTATTCAAAACGCCGGTTGTATTTCCTGGCCATGGCAACCGCGTGGTCTTTGACTCGTTCGGAGTTTTGCAGCAAAAACCGCTTCAGACTGCTGCCATCCAGTTTGAGGAGGTCCAGGAATTGAGCCATGGCCCATCCGGACATCAGGGGAAGATAGCCGCGAAACAGCATGCGGTCGAAACAGGATAGTGTGCTATGAATGCGGTCTCCATGTTTGCGGAGGAACTCCTTCATGGACACACCTCCAACGGATCTGAGATCGATACCATAGGAACCAGAAACCGCTGGCAAATGGCAAGAGGAAACCGATATGAAAGACTTCCGGCAATTGAAGGTATGGCAGAAATCGCACCGGTTGGTGCTGGCACTCTATCGGATTACGGCTTCCTTCCCGCGTGCCGAAAGTTACGGTCTCACGCCACAGATTCGGCGCGCCGCAGTGTCGATCCCATCGAACCTTGCCGAAGGATGCGGAAGAGGCGCAGATGCTGAGTTGGCCCGCTTCTGCTGTATCGCGAGAGGTTCGGCCAGTGAACTAGAGTACCAACTGCTCCTGGCCCGAGACCTGAAACTGATCCAACCGGATGATCATGAACAACTCGATCAGCAGACTACGGAAATCAAGCGGATGCTGACGGTCTTTGTTCAGAAGCTGACTGCTGAAAGCTGAAGGCTGAGAGCGCGCGGCCACCACCAATCTCGGATACTTGGTTGCGGCCGCGGGCCGCGCTAGGCGAAATAAGCTGCCAATTTAGGGATCACGGGCTCGTAGGGATCCCGGCCGCAGCGTCTCCGCCTACTTCCGATATGGCGATCTTATGTCACCTTCCGGGGAAGCACCCCCTGGGATCTCTTCCGGGGCAGGATTATAACTCAAAACAGGACAGCGGGATGCCGAGTTCGGGAACAGCTGTCCATAGGCGGGAATGTGGAAACGGCAGTTCGGCTCGTCGCGCGAGGTCATCGGCCGGATGATGACGATCAA
This sequence comes from Terriglobia bacterium, assembly GCA_020072565.1. Classification (NCBI taxonomy): domain Bacteria; kingdom Pseudomonadati; phylum Acidobacteriota; class Terriglobia; species Terriglobia bacterium. The sequence goes on along the minus strand of JAIQGI010000002.1, from coordinate 153,024 downwards.
TAATGCGAACTTCGTGATCGTAGGCGTCGTGCGCAGAGGATTCGCCGGAGTTTATGCCGATAGAATCACCGACGTCTGGCTGCCGCTCGGGCTTCGCCCCAGGCTTCTGCCGGGCGACCACAGCACGGATCGAAGGACCTTCTCCTGGCTGAACGCATGGGGCCGGCTTAATCCTGGGATGAGCATGGCTCAAGCCCAAGCGGCAATGGCTGCGTTGTTCAAGCGCACCGTTGATCCGGCTTATGCGGCAGGTTACCGGGCAGCGGCTCACCGCGAACTCGAAATGGTTCTGGTTCCTGTCGGCAAAGGACTGTCTCCCCTCCGCCGGGACCTTGGGCAGCCGCTCGTGTTTCTGATGGCGGTCGTGGCTTTGATCCTCCTGATCACTTCAATTAACCTGTCCAGTCTGCTGCTGACGCGTACCATCTCAAGGCGAATGGAAATGGCCATCCGGAGTGCACTGGGCGCTCCCAGGTCGCGCCTGGTTGTTCAGCTTCTTCTGGAAGGCTTCATTTTATGCGCCGGCGGCGGCGTCCTCGGGGTTCTGCTCGCGCAATGGATGACGCGCGCGTTGATCGCCTCCCAGCCGCGCATTGACCTGGCAACCACTCCCCTGGCAGCCGCTCTTGACGCCAATATCCTGCTCTTCGCCATTCTGATTACGGCGGTTGCAGGCCTGATCTCAGGTTCCGCGGCGGCAATTCACTGTTCCAGGCCGGATCTGACCGCGGCGCTTAAGGAGGAGCGGGCGCGCTCCTCACGCCGGGCACGGCTGTTCGGAATCCAGCATGCCCTGGTAATTCTTCAAATCGCTTTGTCGGTGGCTGTCCTCTCTGGAGCCGGCATGCTGATCAGAAATCTGGCGCACCTGTTCACAATCGATCCGGCAGCGGACGACACGGTGGTCGTGCGCGTCGATATGCCGGATGCAGGCGGCGCACCACAGAATGCACAGCGGTATCTGCAGCTTGCCGACCGATTGAAACACTTTCCCGGCGTCCGCGCGGTAAGCGCTTCCAACATCGCGGCATTTGACGGGGCGGCCGCGATGCAGACCCTCGTGCCGGAGGGCTACGAATCAAAGCCGGACATGCTGGCGGTGGATATCAACTTTGTCGGCCCCGGCTATCATGAGCTCATCAGCACGCCGATCCTGCAGGGCCGCGGGTTCACCGCAGCCGATCAGGCCGGTTCGCCGCCGGTCGCCATCGTCAACGCGGCATTTGCGCGCCTCTATTTTCCGGGGCAAAACCCGATCGGGAAAAAGCTCTGGTCGTCGAGATCCAAGACGTCCGGTTATCACGAAATTGTGGGAGTCGCAGCCGATCGCAAGTATCACAGCCTGCGCGAGGCCCCGACGCCTCACGTGGAATTCCCTGCCTTACGGGAGAGTGCGGCCCCAGGCAATCTGTATCTGCGTATGACAGGACGAAGCGATCTCCCCTTGCAGGCGCTCCAGGCTGAGCTGAGCGCCGTCGATGCGAGGATCAAAATCCTGCGGATCACCACGCTGGCGGAGATGCTCAGCAGATCGATCTCGACGGACAGAATGATTACACTGCTGATTTCGATCCTTGCGTCCATCGCATTCTCGATCGTCGTTATCGGGATCTACGCGATGATTTCGCACTCACTGAGCCAGCGCACCCGCGAGATCGGCATTCGCATTGCCTTGGGCGCTCCCTCCCGCGACGTGCTGATGCTCCTTCTCGCCGAGGGAGGCGCCGTAGCGCTCACCGGTCTTGCAATCGGGCTGGGGGTGTATCTGGCGTTGGCCCGCTTTATCTCCGGCCTGCTGTTCGAAATCCGCCCGACGGATCCGTCCACGCTGATCAGTGTGGCCCTGTTCGCCCTGGCCATTGCGCTATTGGCCAGCTATATCCCGGGGCGCCGCGTCAACAGGATTGATCCGATCAAAGTCCTCCGCTGCGAATGAGGCCGGCAGCAGGCACGCGAAAACTCCCTGCCGCAAATTGCACGCCACTGCAGTCGCCATACTTGGCCTTAAAAATCGCGGTTAAGGCTCGAATGGGCCTTCGCAGGTCCCTCATCTGATGGACGGATTCAGCTTTGCGTTGGTCCGATCCCGATTAGATTGAACCTATATCGAGCTCAGACAGTCTATTGTTCACAAAGTCAAAGAGTGTGGCGGACAATGCTGTCTCTGCGGTTCGGAGACATAAGGGCAGCCTGAAGACAGCGCCCGAAGTCTGCTTGCAGAGAGCCTAGTAATGACAGTGAGGCAAGTTATGTGCGGCGGCGGTTTCGTTCGAGTGGTTCTTGGGATCACGTTCGTGTTGTTTGTGAATTTCAATGGGCAGGCGCAGGACAGGCTGATCTCGACGATTGCGGGTCCTCTCCTGCCTGTGGATGGCTCGCTTGCCATCTCGCAAGGTTTGAATCCCACGGGAGTCGCGCCGGCGCCAGGCGGCGGCTTTTACCTGGCCAGCGGAGACCATAACAGGATCTACAGGGTCGCGGCCGACGGCAGGTTGTGGCTGGTTGCGGGCAGCGGGTTCATGGGGAACGCGGGCGACGGAGGCCCAGCCGCTTCGTCGAAGTTGAACTCGCCCCAAGGCATTGCGGTGGACTCCAAAGGAAATCTCTACATAGCGGATTATGCCAACCATGCCGTCCGCAGGATCGATCCCACTGGAGTCATCCAAACGGCAGCAGGCAACGGCACGGCCGGTTTCAGTGGCGACGGGGGGCCGGCTACCTCCGCTCAGTTGAATCACCCTTACGATGTCGCGGTCGATTCCGCAGGTAATTTATGGATTGCCGATCGCGGCAATTTCCGCATCCGCCGCGTCGATCCTGCAGGCATCATCAGCACGGTGGCGGGGAACGGCACTTCCGGCTACAGCGGCGACGGCGGCCCGGCCAACTCCGCCCAGCTGAGCACCGCTCGCGATGTTGCCGTCGACTCTGCCGGGATTTTGTATATCGCGGACACCAACAACCATCGCGTCCGGCGGGTGGATCCGGCCGGCGTGATCAGCACGGTGGCGGGGAACGGCACGAGCGACTTCAGTGGCGACGGCGGCCCGGCTGCCTCGGCAGGGGTGTCCGCCGAAGGAGTCGGGGTCGATGCTGGGGGTAATCTCTTCATCGCGGACGGAAGCCGCATCCGCCGCGTGGATTCGTCAGGAGTCATCACCACGGTGGCCGGAAACGGCACGAGCGGTTGGGACGGCGACGGGGGTCCTGCGACATCGGCGCAATTGAACGGTGCTGCCGACGTTGCAGTCGATTCAGCGGGCAATCTCTATATAGAAGACGTACGAAATCAGTGCATCCGTCGCGTGGACACCGCAGGAATAATCAACAGAGTGGCCGGAAACGGCACATGGGGCTATGAAGGAGACGGTGTGCCGGCCAATTTGGCACGGTTGTATAACGTCCAGAGTGTTGCCTTCGATGCGGCGGGCAATCTCTATATCGCGGACTTCAGCAATTCGGTCGTCCGCCTCGTGGATGCATCGGGCTTGATTCGTACCGTGGCGGGGACCGGCACGCCCGGATACAGCGGCGACAGAGGGCCGGCCACCGCGGCTCAATTGTATGGCCCGAAGGGTGTCGCCGTCGACGCAACTGGAAACCTCTATATCGTCGATTCGAGCTATCGTGTTCGCCGGGTGGATCCTTCCGGCGTGATCAGCACTTTCGCAGGAAACGGGAGTGCCGGATACCATGGTGACGGAATGCAGGCGGCCTACGCCTCGTTGTACCAGCCTTCCGCCGTTGCCGTCGACAGTTCGGGAAACGTATATATCGCAGACGAATGGAATCACCGCATCCGGCGCGTGGATTCCACGGGCCTGATCAGCACAGTCGCGGGAAATTCGGGCTATTCCGGAGGCTACAGCGGCGATGGCGGCCCGGCTATCTTCGCCGAGCTGAATCACCCATCCGGCATCGCGATCGACAAAGCCGGCAATATCTTCATCGCCGACACTTCGAATCACTGCATCCGCAGGGTGGATACCCGTGGAATCATCAGCACGGTGGCGGGAGACGGCACATTCGGCTACAGCGGCGACGGAGGTCCTGCCGCCCTGGCACAATTGAACCGGCCCTCCGGCGTCGCAGTCGACGACGCCGGCGATCTCTATATTTCGGACGCGGGCAATCACCGCATCCGCCTCTTGAATGCCGGAGGTGTCATTAGTACCGTGGCGGGCGATGGCACAAGCGGCTTCAGCGGGGATGGTGGACCGGCCACCTCAGGCCAACTGAACTTTCCCCGCGGCCTCGCCATCGATGCCGCGGGTGACCTGCTTATTGCGGACTACAGCAATCATCGCATCCGCAAAGTGACCAGCGGGCCGGGAATATCAATGAACTTCGCTGCGGGTGCAGGGGGCAGCGCGACTTCCAGTACAGCAGCACTGAATGGGCCGGCGCGGACCGGATACGCGGCGGCCGACATAAGCCTGGGGGCCGTTCCTTACGGTACCGCAGTCTTCGCCTTCAAGCAAAACGGAGTGACGGTCAGCGAAGCAGGCGTTCCCGCAACGCCGCCGACCACGGCGGCTCGGGTATTCATCGACTATCGTGCGGCCGCGGCGGCCGTTCCCGGCCGCATCAGCTCCGGCACGATCGACGTCAAAACAGGAATTGCCGTCGTCAATTGCGGATCTGTCCTGGCTAACGTCACCTACACATTGCGCGATATGGCCGGCGTCACCCTGTCGATCGGGCATGGAACGGTCGCCGCGAGGGCCCAGTTTGCCAAATTCATCGATCAGTTGGCGGAAATGGCGCCGGACTTTGTACTGCCTTCACAATTCCAGACCTCGGTGCAATTCGCCAGCCTGGAAATCTCCAGCGATCAGCCGCTCTCGATTCTCGCCCTGCGGATGACAACCAACCAGAGAAACGAAATGCTCTTCACGCCTGCTGCGGTGGCGGATCTCTCGCGGCCGGCCTCGGGCGAGGTGAGGTACTTTCCGCATTTTGCCGATGGCGACGGATATACCACGTCGCTCATTTTGCTCAACACGTCTGAACAAGACGAATCCGGAACACTCAGGATCCGGGACAACAACGGCAATCCCCTCGTCGTAAACCAAGCCGCTGGCACTGCCGGCTCGAGCTTCAGGTACTCGATCCCGAAAGGTGGCGCAGTCCGTTTTCAGACGGACGGATCCGCGGCAAACGGCAAGACAGGTTGGGTTCAATTGACGCCGGATCCGGGGACCGCGACACCCATGGGAGCCGGGCTGTTCGGCTATAATCCGGGCAACTACCTGCTGACGGAGTCAGGGATGACGGCGGTCGGTGCCACAACGCATGCGCGCATCTATCTGGACATGTCGGGAGGGCACAACACCGCCCTGGCGATTGTCAACCCAACAGACTCTGGTGCCAGTATCGGAGTGTCGGCGTTTCGCACCGACGGCGCCAGTGCAATAGGAACCAGCAAGGAGCCACTGCCGCTCCCCGCAGAAGGACACGATGCCAAGTTCGCCGATCAGTTGATTGCAGGGTTGCCGGCCGGATTCATCGGCGTGCTGGACGTCACCTCGACGACCCCTTTTGCAGCCCTCACCATGCGGTCGCTGGACAACGAGCGCAACGATTTCATCGTGGCGACGTTTCCCGTTGCCGACATGACCCGCGGCGCTCCGGCTCCCGTCGTCTTTCCGCAGATCGCGGACGGAGGCGGCTATGCGACTCAGTTCATTTTGATCGCCGCCGGCGGCCTGTCGAATGTGGCGCTCAACCTTTATGGCCCGGATGGCAAGCCTTTGCCTGTGGGGAAATAGTTCGGCGCTGATCGGGCCGCACCGAACGATCTGGATTGAAATCCGGATCTGGGATTTTTAGGATCCTTTCCGATGATCCCTAGAATGAAGTCTGCGGTTTCGGTGCTGGTGCTCCTCCTCCTGCTCGCCGTAGCTGTGGCGACGGGATTGAAGGGGGGCAGTCTTCCCCCGCGCCAGGGTCAGGCGGCTGCTGCGATGAGCCCTGCGGCGCCACGCTTCAACAGCGCACTTGCCGTCGGCGTCCGGCCGGGCACGCCATTTCTCCATTGCCTGGCCGTCAGTGGGGCGCGGCCGCTGAATCTCGCGGTGCGGCGGCTGCCGCCCGGCCTGAAATTCGATGCCGGCAGCGGCATCCTGTCCGGCTCGATCCGGAAACCGGGAGAGTACATAATCCAGGCGCACGCGGAAAACACGGCGGGCAAGGCCGAGGCTGAAATCCGGATCAGCTGCGGCGACCGGCTCGCACTGACGCCGCCGATGGGCTGGAACAGCTATGACGCCTTCGGCGATTCCGTCGTCGAATCCGAAGTGCTCGCGAACGCCGTGTGGCTCAAGGAGCATCTTCAGCCATTCGGATGGGACACCGTCGTCGTGGACTTCCGCTGGTACGACAGCAAGGCGGACGGGATTCGGGTCCAGAATCCCGAAGGAGTCACGATCGACGAATATGGACGGTGCATTCCACCGGCGAACCGTTTTCCCTCGGCCGCAAACGGGGCCGGATTCAAGCCGCTGGCCGACCGGATTCACTCGATGGGTCTGAAATTCGGCATTCATATCATGCGCGGCATTCCAAGAATGGCGGTATCGAGGAATCTTCCGATTCACGACTCGAAGTTCACCGCCTCCGAAGCGGTGCGCGGTCTCCAGGATCCGGCGCGTGAGTGCCGCTGGAACCGCGACATGTACGGAGTGGACGCCACCACGGCGGCGGGCAAGGCCTGGTATGCGGATATCGCCCGGCAGTACGCCGCCTGGGGAGTCGATTACATCAAGTGCGACGATATTGCCAATCTGGAGCGCGGCGCCGAGCGTTATCCCCAGGCGGAGGTGGAAGCTCTTGCCGAAGGGCTGCGGGCCAGCGGCCGTTCCATCGTGCTGAGCCTGTCGCCGGGCCCGGCCCTCCTGGAACGGGGCGAACACCTGAAACAATTTGCCCAGCTCTGGCGCATTTCCGGCGACTTCTGGGACAACTGGCGCGCGCTGGACCGGAATTTCGAGCTGCTCTCGTCCTGGTTGCCCTACGCCGGGCCCGGTCACTGGCCCGACGCCGACATGATCCCGCTGGGGCACATCTGCCAGAGGAACTGCGACGTCCGTCCGGACCGCTGGACGCGCTTCAGCCGGGACGAGCAGCTGACCCTCATGTCGCTGTGGGCCCTGGCGCCGTCGCCGCTGATGCTCGGCATGAACCTGCCCGACAACGACGACTGGACGACGGCGCTGCTGACGAATCCGGAGGTGCTGGCGGTGAACCAGGATCCCCTGGGCTCGGCGGCACGGCACGATGCCGATTCCCCCCGCAATGCCGACGCATGGATGAAGCCACTGGCAGACCGATCCTTCGCAGTCGGCTTTTTCAATCGAACCGATCAGCCCGCGAAACTCGAGGTGCCGTGGCGGCGTTTTGGATTTCCTTCGGATCCGCTGGTGCGGGATCTGTGGAACCGGAAAGATCTCGGCCGGCAGAAGCAGTTCGTCGCCGAACTGCCGCCGCATGGGTGCGCCTTGCTCCGAGTGAAATAAGCCCGCCTGCGCCGGAATCGGCTGGCAGACGGGTCCGGAATGAAGGCTCAAGCGGTCACTTCCTTGCGCAGATGGAAATCAGGCCCGCTCGTCAGAACACAAGAATCCGGACATCCACTCCGGTTTCCAAAATCAAAGCCACAGGTGCGGAGGGCTTTCGGAATCGAGGGCGGGATCGCCATTTGCTTCGTCAGCCTGCAAAGAACCGATTGCGATATCGATTGCTGTCCCTCAGATCAGAACAATGTTGACTTACCAATGAGCTGATTGGCAGATGTGACCTGGAATCACATGGGGAATGTAGCGACATGCTCTGCCGGATTTCACGTCCCGGGCTGCTCGAGCATGATCCTGTACTTGCAGCTCTTCTGGCCTCGGAGGATGGACTCTACCACTTCAGCGCGCGCCCGGGCGCCGGAGACCTCCGAGAACAACTTTTCGGCAAATCCTTCGGAGCAATAGCACAGGACTTCAAGGCCTGCGCCGGGGTTCTTTTGCAGCAGCGGACAAACACACGAGCTTTTGTTCTCGTTGATCTGGATGACACCCCTGTCCCGGTCGTAATCGATGACCCACCCCCATTCCTTGCGCAGGAACGCAAGGAATTCATCTAACTTGCCGCGGAATCGATCCACCGTTGCCTGCATCTTCAGGTCTTCGTAATGGGATTCGGAGCAGCTTTTGAGGATGCGCCTGGCGTACTCCCGGTCACCCATGGCAAGTTGGGGCAGGAGGGCCGCAATCCACTTTTGTGGCATCGTGGCCAGCTTGGGCGTTTCTGTCTGTCCTTCAGCGGACGCGGCTGCCCCGGGAACACTCGCCTGACCGACGCCACAGGCACAGAGTCCTGCCAGGCATGCCGTTTTCATGAAAGATCTGCGATCCGTGCTCATGGCCGCGCGATTATGCAAAGGGCCTCCTCCCTTGTCAATACTTAGTCGCGCGGGGAAGGCAGGATGGCTGCAGCAAGCTCGGGTTGCCACGGGCCATGCAGGCGGGTTCCGCCGTGACGATCACGCGGGGCCTAACCCGCGTCCTTGCCGACTCCTTCAAAAACGATCTAAGACTCGCTTCTGGGCAGTTTGAACGACTGCTTGATTCCAGCCCTGTCATGGTTTGGATCTGGCAACTAGCGGAACGAAAGCATTGCGTGCAATCATTCCCGCTCCAATCTCGATTGCGGCAACGATGGCAGCAACATAGGTTCCCCCATTTGGCGCTACAGTTGGCGTCGCTGCCATGCCATAGAGCCTAAGCGCTTCAAAATAAAGAGTGGCAGTAGCAAGGACCAGAACTAATGCGCTGACGACTGAAACAGGCAACAATCGTCTCGATGCCGGACGAATTATCCCAAACGCCCCAGGAACCAGTAGGGACGTTCCGCACACAATTGCAGCGATGCCCATGTTGTTCACTGCATTCGTGATGGGTCCCAATTGCGGACTGAGATCACCGGAAATCATTAGGCTTGCGATATCCGACAATCGAAAGCTGTTCCACTCCCAAGCCTTGGCATGGGTGACAGACAGATAGCGCTCACGCCAGACCCAAAAACACAAAATCAAGGCGAGAGCGCACATGCAGCGAACTGCAATCGACCGCTTCATGACCTCATATTCTCCCGGGCGCGCGGAAGATAACAAGGGATTCTTCGCATTCCCCGGCGCTATTTTCTCTGCAGCCATGCTTCGGGGACGGGGATGATGCAAATGTTCATCGACCGGTTGTCTTCGGAGAGCATCGCGGACTGGATTTCTACTCTCGTTCCATCCGGGCTGAAGGTGGGGTGAGGATGATCCGCCGCAGTCGTCTTGTGCCCGGCGGACAACAGGGCCATCTCATGGGTGCGCCGGTCGATGAGATAGATGTTTCGGGAAAAGTCATCGCCGACAGCCCAGCGACCGTCCTCCGATCCGTTCGCATGCCACAGCCCGCTGCCGGACGGCGTCTGGCCCACGATCATCATCTCCCTGGTTCTCAAGTCCACAATTCCAAGCCCGGTCGGTTTGGCACGTGTTCCCGACGGGCCCCACGACTTCTCCTGACCGGGATTGGCCGGATCGACCGGCATCTCGGGGGTGCCTATCCGGCGGTGCCCCATAATGGCGATGGCCACCTCGTCTTTGGTGATCACGGCCTCGTGCGTCACCCATTCATACTCCGATTCGGGGTACAGCGGCCGCAAGCCGCTGCCATCGGCCATGACCGTCCAGGTGCGCTGCGGAGCCTTGCCGCCGGTTTCCCAGCAGAACACGATTTCGCCCGGAACCCATGGATTGCTTTGCACGTGGCCTATCTGAAAAGGCACGGACACGATGTGCTTCAGTTCTCCCGTGGAGATCTTCATGCTCATGAGGGCTGCGGGGCCTGCGCCCATGTTGCGCGGCCCCAAGTTGGGCTCGATCTTCGTTCCCGGCGGAAGATGCTTCGCGGCTTCCTCCTTCCCGACGCGGAAATAGACGTAGTCTTCATCGGCATCGAGCGCCATGTCGCCGCCGGCGTCCAACTCGGCCGGTATGGTGCCGCAGACTCTCTGATACTGATCGGCCGCCTTCAGCTTGCCCGATTCGGAGTCGGCAAAGAGCCTTGCCAGGTCGATCTCGATCACCTGCATGGCGCCGCCGCGCGCAGGTCGCGTGCCGGTTCTCAGGATTCTCATCATGTAGAGCTTCATCGATTTCCTGGTGACGCAGAGCATGCCGGTGTAGCCCCCTTCCGATACCTGCACGATAACGCCGCCGGCTTCATTTACGGCCATGGCTTCGCCGCGGACACGGTTGGAGCGGAAGATGAGCCATCTGCCGTCGGACGTCCACTGGGGATGAGTCTGATAAATCTTGGAATCGCCCGCGGCTTTGCTGGTCAGAAAGGTCAGAACAGTTCCGGTCACAGGATCTTTGACCACTTTCTTCTCAGAAGGAAACCTGGTGCCGATCTGCGCCACGACCATGCCGGACGACAGAATCCAAGCCGGCATGACAAGGAAAACCATTCTTAATCGTTTTGTTTTCATAAGAGCACCCTGCCAGATGGGTTTCGCCAGGCTTGCATGATTCGGTTGAATACACTTCAACTTCTGGGCGAATGACACATCGGGCCGTCGGACATGGTGGACGGCGCTCTCCGCGAGACGCCCCTGGGCATCCTCAGTTTTACTTGAGTCGCTTGACCTTGAATCCGACGGGCACGGCGACGGCCCCGCGGATCTCGCCCGCGGCGATCTGGCCCGATTCTTTTGCGACCACATTCAGGCTTGCGGGACGAGGTACCGTGATGTCGCCGGAGGTATCATGAATGGTAAGCGGGCCTGTATCGTCCGCGCGTATCTGCCCGGAGGTATCGCGCACGTCCACGCTGCCGCCGATGCGCGAGAGGATGATCTCGCCGGCCTCGTTGTCAATCACGGCGTCGCCTTTCACACCGCTCAACCGCAGGTTGCCGCCGCGGCTGTGGATGCGCGCGGACGCGGCATCCACGATCGTCAGGTTGCCATTCGCATCGCGGATTTCGAGCATGCCCAGGCGGCGGAGGTCCATCTGCCCGGTTTCGCTTTCGATGGTGGTGATGCCCCTTACGCCGTCAATCTTGACGTCGCCGGATTCCTTGTGCATGCTGAGATTGCCGAGAAAAAGTCCCGTACCTGGTTATACTGTCCCTATTCTCCTTGTCATTCTCTTTTCCCGATGTCGATCTATCGGCGGGGACAGTATAACCTGGCACGGGATCCCTTATATTACCAGCAGGAAAGCATAGCGGTGCATGGCTTGGGAGTATCCCGACAGAACCTCGATCGGGTAATCGTAGCGCCTCACGGTGGAGAAGACATCCACCCCCATCGCTTCGGGAGAAGGCCGCGCCGACCGCGGCTGCCTGCATTCATCTCTCCGCCCCGGACAATCCTTGCAGATACAACAGCTGTCCATAAAGAGAAGGAATGCCTTCTCATACCCTGCCAAGAACACCGCCCTTTCGAGTTTCAGAAGTTTCTGGTTCACCTTCCTCGACCAGGAGTGGCGATCCTCGGGCTTCGCCACACGTTTTTCGAAATGCAGGATCACGCCCGTCTGGTATTCGTCAAAGAACTGCCGGCAATCCGCCACCGAGGGTACATTCGGGGGACAGGAGGCTGTTCTCCCGTACTCATCGCAGCCGAACATGCACTTCATCCGCACCCATTGTCCCACCACGATGTCCCTTGGATTCATCCATTTGAAGTCCGTAAACCCATGTTTTGTGATCAGCGCTTCCAGATCTGTCCGGCTATCCATTTATGACCCCTCTGATTTTCAAATTTCCTATGCTTCCGGCTGCGGATTACCCTTCTCTTTGCCCTAAATGCGGCCACTCCGTTCGCTCCCCGATGCGCCATGTTGGATGTCTCCTACCGTGCGCCAGGCAATCAGCAATCTTCTCCCATCGACGATCTGGCATACTGGTTGCTTAACAATGAACAAAGGATGATGTACGGCAAGCGGACTACACCTTCCCTATCCATTCCCCCTGAGATTTAATCCCAGTCAAATGGTTGGGCAAAGTGGACGAGGATGTATTTCGTCCGAGCATTCAATGCAAAATGACGGATTGCGGATCAACAGGCGGACTTGCGCCCTTCACGCGTTTCCTAATAGGCGAACTACCCGTCATTTTATCGTCGATAGTTGTTCTTTCGCGAAAGTTCACCCTCGCCTGCCCAAACGGCCAGTGTGGCGTTCGAAATTTTTTCATGGTTTGCTCTCTGCGGCGAGGTTTTCCTTATTTCACATCCCGGATCATCATTACATCGACATTTGACGTACCGCGGCTCAACACAAAACGCTTGCCGTCGCGTGATACATCGAACGAAAAAATGGAGTCCGTTTTGAAATCGGTGACCTGTTTGGGAGCGCCTCCGGCAATCGGCTGCTGCCAGATGTTCGATACTGCTCCTTCTGTCTTGATGAAATACAGAGAGCTCCCATCGGGACTCCAGCGCAGGACTCGCGGCATGCCGATATCGAGAAACTGGACGGGCTTTGCGTTTTCAGCAGACAAGATGGCGACGCAACGTTTGGGGCCTTGGACGTAATTCGCCGCGATTTTCGTTCCATCCGGAGAATACGTTGGAAAGAAAATGAACGCGTCGGATCCGGTGAGCCGGATGGAATCGCCGCCGTCGATCGGCACTTTGCACAAGGTCGGGAAATCGGCACTGATCTGATTGTAGATGATCCATTTGCCGTCCGGCGAAAAATCGGGGAGCGAGTCGCGGACGCCGCTGGTCAGCTGCTTCAGGTTGCCGCCGGCGATATCCATCCGCCAGACGTGCGCGTTGCCGGTCAACCGGTCCGAAGCGAAGGCTATAGAGCGTCCGTCGGCAGAAACTCGCGGGGACCCCGTTATCCGTGAATCCGAGGTCAACTGCTGCGAGCCGCTGCCGTCGGCGCCGGTGATCCAGAGTTCGCGGCCACCGGTCGCGTCGGAGGTGTGAACGATTCTTCCATCGGGAGTCCATGCGATTCCTCCGGTGCCGTCGTGCCGTGCCAGGCCCGATGTGATTTGTTGCGCCTGGAGCGGATTGTCCACGGCGACAATCCAGAGATTGGCAATCTGGTCCGATTGGATGGTGACAAGGGCGCTGGAGTCTGCTGTGGCGCTCAGGCCCCTGTAGCTGTTCAGGTCGTTGGTAATGCGGCGCAACTCACCGTTGGGGTAAGGAAAATAATAGATCTGCGAGTTCAGGGATGTTCGATCCACCAGGGATAGGACAAGTCCCCTGCCGTCCGCGAGCCAGGCTGCGCCGTAGACCTGGGTCCATTTCTCTTTCGTCAGGAGTTGACCTGGTCCGCCTGCAGCCGGAACCAACATAAGAACGTAGTAGTCCCCGGCCGGATCGTATGCGCCGGCGACGCAGAAGATGGTTTTTCCGTCGGGGGACCAGGAAATGCCGTACGGCGAAATGAATTCCGGGTCCACCTTCGACGCGACTTTGTGCTCGCCGGATCCATCTGCATTGGCCACGAAGAGGGCATACTCTTGAGCGCGGCGCCGTAGGAAGGCGATCCGCTTCCCGTCTGGTGAAAATCTGGAGGCGCTGTCAATGTTGACGAGGACCGGCCTGGGGGATCCGCCCAAGACCGGGATTTGGAACAGCGTGCCAACCCCGCTGTTCTCGGGGGTGGCAGTGTAGTATACGAAATTGCCGTCGGGCGAGAACGTCAGGCCGACGTAGGTACACCGGGCCGGAGGAACGATCCGGACATTGCTGCCGGTGACCACCTGGCGTATCCAGAGACTCTGGCCATCCGGTTCCAACTGTGCGTGCGCGACATAACGGCCGTCCGGTGAAATCGCGGCTTCGAATGCCTTGCCGGATGTGGTGAGACGGGTGATTTCCATGTGCCGATACGAATGAGCGTTTCGGTTTGGCGTCGACAACCAGAAATACAGACCCGCCCCGATTGCCAGCGCTCCAACCAGCGCTGCTGCTGTTACGATGTGACGTTTCCATCCTGAGGATTTAACCGGCGCTGCCGGAAGCACAGCGGAGCCGAGCGCAGCCCGCACTCCTGATTCGCTGTCGCGCCGCAGGCGTTTCAGTGCTGCCCTGATCTCGGCGGCCGTCTGGCAGCGGACCTCGCGGTCTTTCTCAATCGCACTGGCGATGATCTGGGCCATTGCAGGATGTACATTGCCTGGCGGGGGAGGAATGCGGTTGAGAATTGCGTCGAACGTGATTGCAGTCGTGGCGCCCAGGAATGGAGACACGCCAGTCGCCATTTCATAAAGTACGACGCCCAAGGAAAACAGATCCGTCCGGGCATCGAGATCTTCGCCGCGTGCCTGCTCGGGCGACATGTACGCGACCGTACCCATCGCCATTCCCGGTTTGGTCAGATGATCAGCGGAAGGCATGACTGTGGCTGCTGCCGTGTCCTGCATGGCGCCGGCCGGTTCCGTCCCCGTCACCTTGGCGAGGCCGAAGTCCATGATTTTGACCTGACCGCGATTCGTGACGAAGATGTTGCCCGGCTTGATATCCCGGTGCACGATCCCTTTCGTGTGCGCGGCGTCGAGCGCGTCCGCAATCTGAATAGCCAGATCGAGCAGTTCGTCGGATTTCAGCGGCTTGCCGAGAATGCGCTCCGCCAGCGTCTGCCCCTCCAGATACTCCATGACCAGGAACGGCTGTCCGCCTTCTTCCCCGACGTCGTGAACGGTGCAGATGTTCGGGTGATTCAATGCCGAGGCGGCGCGGGCCTCGCGCTGAAATCGTTCACGCGCGGTCGGATCGCGCCCCCACTCCTGCGGAAGGAACTTTACGGCTACCGTCCGGCCGAGGCGCGTATCTTCGGCCTTGTAGACGACGCCCATGCCGCCGGAGCCGAGTTTATCCAGTATGCGGTAATGCGAGATCGTGGATCCAATCATGGATAGTGTTATTTCTATATCGGGATTTCACAAAAATCCACCGCAAAGAACGAAAGAACGTGGACACCCATTGATTAAATGCAAATATTCCATGCGCGGACGACACAACCATCCAATGCGTGTCCAGCGTTTTGCAACAAGATAGGTGTGCAAAAAAACCGGATCCGACGCCACGTGAAATGCTGCCTGGCCGGGAAATACCGACGCATCAACGTGAGGGTAAGGTTTCGTCGCTGCGAGCGGTTTCTGCGCCAAATTTATCTGATGGATGCTCTGAAAGGAGACACACAATTCCCTTGGGACCGTGTGTCTCGCAGCGCAGGAGAAAACAAGGGGTTCAATGCCGCCGAACTGGATGAAAGGGACACCAACGGCCTGCAGGCGGCTCGGAATTTCGAGGAAGTCGCAAAGGGGAACAAACTTCCGATCGCCGGCATCAGCGATGCGCATGGCGTCGAAAAGGCGGAGAGCTTCGGGCGGTTCTACACCATCTGCTTTGCCCCGACGGCGGAATTCGCGGATATCAAGGCGAGCATCCTGGATTGCTGGTCGGTCGCGGTCGAGGCCATCGCCGCGAACCGGCCACGGCCGTTTGGGCCGTTTCGCCTCGTCAAACTGTCCCACTTCCTGCTGCGCGAGATCTTCCCGCAGCACGACGAACTGTGCCCGGCGGAGGGGGCCTCGATACTGCAACACGCGGCGGGCGATCCAGGCGCCGTCGCACAACTGCGGCTGATGCAGGGACAGGTGGCACGACTCTACGGCCAGTACTGGGGCAAATAACTCCTCATCGGGCGTGCGGAGCGGAAAACGCAATCCTCTCTCTCATTCACGGCCGCCCTCGCGTCCGCCCAATCGGTTGTGGCGTGCCTTTCGGATCGAGGACCGAATTCCCCTTTTTGATTGCACGGGGGCCGGGGCGGGCAACCGGGCTCTCTTTCCACGTCCACCAATTCAGTTTTTCGGGATCTGGGTTGGTTTCCGAGGCGAAATAGACCGCGCAGCGGAATACGTAGAGCACGCACCGGTCCAGGCGCAGTCCCGTTCGCTCGCAGAGGTCGAGGTAGAGCGATTCGGCGTTTCTCCCCCGGAGTTCTGCCACGTCATGAATTCCCAGGAGATACAGGTCCGAGGCGATCGAGGGACCGACTCCTGGGATCCGGGACAGATTGTCAATAACGGACTCCGGCGCCGTCCGGCGCATCAGTTCCCACGCCGGCATATCGTCCGGCAACGCGGCCACGCGGCTTGGCTTGATCTGAGCCATGGGGCGAATCCTCTGCGTTCATGGTTGAAATCGCGCGCCATTGCCGCCGCCCGCCGCGAGGGCTAGGCGCTGTCTCTCAGGATATTCGGTCTCGCTTGGGCGGAATAGGGAAAAACGGTCATTCTGCCGCGGCGCGGGCGAACGCAGCGGGGGTCCGGCCGGAGAACAGGCGGAACTCGGCAATGAGGTGGGACTGATCGGCATAACCGCAGTCGGCAGCCAGGCCAGCATGTTCGCCGGCTTCCCGCCGGACGCGCGCCAGAGCGTGCCGGAACCGCAGGACACGCGCCAGCAGCTTCGGCGACAGGCCGGTCCGGCTCAGGCAGGTTCGCTGGAACTGGCGCGGGCTCAGGCCGCACTCGCGGGCTAGTTCCCGGATCCTCACCGTGCCGCGTTGGGCCTCCATCCAGCCGACGGCGCACTGCAGCGGCGTCGTCCTCACGAGCGGCGTGATGGCGGCGGCCAAAAGCGAGATGCAGTCTTCGGACGAAGTGGCCTCGCCCAGGTGCTGGCGGAGCCTGCGAGCAGGGGCGCCCCACAGGTCTTCAAGGGACAGCACCTTGTCCGTAATCCGATCCGCGGGAACCCTCAGATGCTCCGTCCACATCGCCGGGCGAAAGCGCACGCCGATCGACA
This sequence comes from Terriglobia bacterium, assembly GCA_020072565.1. Lineage (NCBI taxonomy): Bacteria > Pseudomonadati > Acidobacteriota > Terriglobia > Terriglobia bacterium. The sequence continues at coordinate 136,197 of JAIQGI010000002.1, read as the reverse complement.
CCTGCCCCGGCTGAATCGGAAAATCCTCGAACCGGGTCATGGCACCGACCGCGCCCAGAATCGGCTCGCCGGCGCCGTAAGAGAAAATGATGTCGGCGCATCCGTCGGGAACCACACGGTGGATCAAAGTACCGGGGCCGGTCTGCCGCAGCGTCCAGAAGCATTCAACAGTTTCGGCCAGATGCCGTTGAGGGGCTATTTCACAATATTCCATGGCGGCTCTCCACCCTTCGCTTCACAACCAGAATATATCAGGAACCTCAGTTTACCGAATAATTCCTGTCAGTTTTGCCTCTTCGTTTGTCCATTTCCGGGGCCTCGAAATGTCCGTTTTCTCCTATTCCCCTCCTGCACCGAACGCTACTCTTATGGTATGAAAATCACACCAGTGCTGTTGGTTGATCAGATTGAAAAGTCACTGCCTTTCTGGGTCGAGCGCATGGGCTTCGCCAAGAAAGTCGAGGTTCCCGACGGCGATCGCCTGGGCTTTGTGATCCTGAGCCGGGACAACGCCGAACTGATGCTGCAGACGATCGCGAGCGTGCGCAAGGATGAGCCCAAGTTCGCACCCCGGGGCGAGTCCAGCGCCGCCTCCCTCTTTGTCGAGGTGGACGATTTCGAGGACATTCTAAGGAGACTCGACGGCTACCCCGTCGCTATGGCCCCGCGGGACACCTTCTACGGGATGCGCGAAATCGGCGTATTCGAGCCGGGCGGCCACATCATCGTCTTCGCCGCATGGCTGAAGAAAGGCTCGTGAGCCCAGGTACGCTTCGGTGATCCGGCCCTGCGCGTTCGGGTCGTTGCCTGCCTTCAGTTTCAGGATGGGGAGGCAGATCGGTAGCCGCCCCGGCCGGATTCGCCTTCTGCCGCGGCCGGGGGTTCCGGCGCCGCAGGTTCCATGCGTTCGAGGAATCGGTTCGGAAAACAGTCCACCTCCTCGGCGCCGAGCGCGGCGGTCCGGCCGTCTCGAACGGCTTCCTCGTTACGCAGGTCGCCCTGCGGTCGCAACCGAGCGCCTGTCGCTTCTGCCCGACGGCAGGCTCCTCTATCACCTCAAACGCCGCTGGCGCGACGGAACCACCCACGTCATCTTTGAGCCCCTGGAACTCCTCCGCAAACTTGCCGCGCTTGTGCCTCCACCGCGGTTTCATCTGGTTCGCTACTCCGGCATACTGGCCCCGGCGGCCGCCTGGAGGCCCTTGATAATTCCTGATCAATCTGGCGCTATCCTTTGAATCTCCAGTACCGTCCGCTTTACGCCCGAGGGGCCGGCCGACGCGGTGGGCGAGGGCAGAGCACTCGGAAACCGCAATGGTGTTCAAACATGGCATTCTGAATATGCGCGGGCCAGGCAATTATGCGATTGGCAAGACCAGTCTTGTCACCCTATCCGGAGTATGCGACAAAGCCTGTCGTGATAGAATGACTTTACCGTGAGCATTGAAGAAACCAAGTATAGAGAAGGGCTTGATACACCCTAGAAGACGCCGTCGGGAGATGAGTGTGAGACAGCATCCGGAGCCGGTGCGGGGAGTGACCCCAGACCACCCGTAATCAAGAGACAGGGAAAGCCTGCATATGAACGACAAACGGCGCGTTGTTTCATGGATCAGTCTTGTTCTTTGTTGCTGCCTGCCGATATTCGGCTGGTTCGCGGACATTGATGCCGCTGCCGCTCAAGATGTGGCAAGGGAGATCGGGCCCTACCACGGCAGTTTCATCCCCGGAGGTCTTGGCCTGAAGAAGCCCTTCCTGCCGCAGGGTGCTCCGCTGGAAGCAGCTTCCGCGTGGTCGATGTATTGCTGGATCCGAAGCGAGGAGCCCCTTCCGGCACACACTCTGCTTGCCGGGTTCGGGGAACCCGGCGCCGACGGAGGCGCGCAGCGCTATCTCGCCGTGCTGGACGGCCAGGTTGCGTTCTGGACGGGCGCTGATCGTGTGTCCTCGCCGGCGACGTTGGATCCGGGAAAATGGATCATGCTGGCAGCCACTTTTGACGGTACGACAGTGAGGCTTTACCTCAATGCCTCAGAAATCGCCGTCAAGCCCGTGCAGTTGAAGCCGGCTGCCCCGGTGATGCAGCTGGCCCCACAACCTCTTCCGTGGCCTGATGGTGAACATTTCGGTGGCAAGATCGCGCAGTTCACCCTGACGGCTCGTGCACTTACGATCGACCAGATCCGAAGCTTGCTGTCCCAGACTGTACGCTTCGATGCGCTGCCTTTCGAAGCGGGTTCCAAGCCCTGGCCTGTTTCAACCCGCGCCACATCCGGACTTCGGGCACCGCAGGATCCCGCCACCTTGCCCAAATCTCTTGCGCCCGCCGATTCATCGGCGCCGATTCTAAATCTGCCGCCGTCATCCAAAACCGATCTCACAAACGGGAAACTTGTGCAACGCGGCACAAACCGATGGGCGTTGGTGGACGGGTGGCGTCTTGCCGAAGCACCCAAGGTGACGGCGGATGGAGCCGCAGTTTCCCGGCCGGAAGTCAATTCCGCCGGAAGAGATTGGCTGAACGCGATCGTTCCGGGCACGGTGTTGACGACCCTGATTGACCAGGGCAGGTATCCCGATCCTGACTATGGTTTGTACAACCTCTTCATTCCCGAGACGTTGAACAAGCAGGATTATTGGTATCGCATCCAGTTTAATCCGCCCTCAGCTCTCAAGAAACGTCGGCTGACGCTCAGCTTTGAGGGAATCAACTATGCCGCCGAGGCCTGGCTCAACGGCAGGCGTCTCGGCGAGATCAGGGGCGCCTTCATCCGCGGGATATTCGATGTCACCGGAATCATGGAGCCGGGAAGGCTGAATGCGCTGGCAGTGCGCGTGTCGCCGCCGCCCCATCCCGGCATACCGCATGAGCAGTCGGTGAAAGCCGGCGCCGGGCTCAACGGCGGCATGCTATGTCTCGACGGCCCCACATTCATCTGCACGGAAGGCTGGGACTGGCTCCCCGGAATTCGCGACCGCAATACCGGGATCTGGCAGGATGTCCTGCTCACGGCAACAGGAGCCGTGAAGATCGGTGATATTCAGGTTGTCACGGCCTTGCCGCTGCCGGACACGAGCCACGCCCTGGTGACTATCACAATACCTGTCCGCAACGAGTCGCAGGCAACCGTTGCAGGTGTACTGGAGGCGTCGTTCGAAGGTGTGAAGATCGCAAAAAAAATCACTTTGCGGCCGGGAGATTCATCGGTGACTCTCGCTCCCCCGGAGTTCCCGCAACTCTCCGTCACCGATCCGCACCTCTGGTGGCCCAACGGGTACGGGAGTCCCGAGTTGTATCACTTGAAAGTGTCGTTTACGGATGCACAGGGAGAATCCGATACCAGGAGCTTGCGCTTCGGCATACGCGAGCTTACCTATGAGCTGACTCTCCTCGACAAGACCGGACGCCAGCGCCGCATCGAATATGCGCCCACCGCGGCGCAGGGCGTGCATATCGTCGATGTGCGTTACGAGGCCGCGCTGGAATCGGCGGCCGGCTATGTCTATTCCCTCCTTCCGGGGGCCGAGTCATCGCCTGCGGTTCGGATGCTGGGTGACTGGCGAGCTTCTCCAAATCTGGTCGTCAGAGTCAACGGCGTGCGCATTGCATGCAAAGGCGGGAACTGGGGCCTGGACGATTCACGCAAGCGCGTCTCTCGCGAACGGCTCGAACCCTATGTCCGTCTTCATCGGGATGCGAACTTTACCATGATCCGCAACTGGTGCGGCCAGAGTACCGAGGAAGCTCTCTACGACCTCTGCGATGAATACGGCCTGTTGATCTGGAACGACTTCTGGATTACCACACAGGACTCCAACCTCGATCCCAGCGATACGGCCCTGTTCCTCGCCAACGCGCGCGATACCCTGCTGCGATTCCGCAATCACCCTTCGGTTGCCTTGTGGTGCGGGCGCAACGAGGGGGTGCCGACTCCGGCCATCAACGACGGCCTCGACGACCTCATCCGCGGGTTGGACGGCACCCGCTGTTACCTGCCCAACTCGCGGCTCATCAACCTGGCACCGAGTGGCCCGTGGAATCACGGCGAGCCGATCGAATTCTTCACGGTGCGCGCCCGCGGATTCTCCACGGAGCTCGGCCTGCCGTCGCCGCCCACCATCGAAGCACTCCGCACCATAATGCCCGAGTCCGATCTGTGGCCGCCGAATGACACATGGGCTTATCACGACTGGCACTCGGACGGCGGCGGCCGCGTGGCGCCCTTCATGACCTCCATGGCGCTGCAGCTGGGCGCTCCTGCCAACCTGGAGGATTTTGAGCGCAAGGCGCAAATGTTCAACTATGTTGATCATCGGGCCATGTTTGAAGGCTTCAACGCCCACCTCTGGGCCCCGAACAGCGGCCGCCTTCTCTGGATGAGCCAGCCTGCGTGGCCCAGCATGAGCTGGCAGCTCTTCAGCCACGACTACGACACGCACGGGACGTTCTATGGCGCGAAAAAGGCCTGCGAACCGGTTCACGTCCAGCTCAACCTCCCGGACCTCAAGACCATGGTTGTAAACAACACCACCAGGCCGTTGGAAAACATCTCCCTGACGGCTCGGGTATTTTCTTTCGACGGTGAGCCGGCCTTCACTCGGAGCGCGCGGCTCTCCGTTGCACCGGGCACGGCTGTCGAGAGCATTTCTATCGACCTGCCGAAAGAGGTTGTCGCGGATGTGTCGTTCATCGAACTGGAACTAAAGGACGCCGGGGGTGTGCTGCTGTCGGAGAATTTCTACTGGTATGCCGAACAGCCGGCAACTTTCCGGAAATTGAACGAACTGCCGGTGGTCACGGTAGCCGGCTCGGCAACCCTGAAGCAAACCGGCGATTGGGTCCGGGTCACCATCGATCTGACGAACCAGGGAGCGAGCGTCGCATTGATGAACAAAGTGACGCTGCGTCACGCCAACGCCGCCGGGCGGGTGTTGCCCGCTTACGCCAGCGACAATTATGTTTCATTGCTGCCCGGGCAAAGCCGCAGGATCGAGGTGGAGTGCCCGGCCGGCGCAGTCCACGGGGAACTCGAGATCGGGCTGGAGGGGTGGAACACGCGTCCCGTCTCAATACTCTGCATAAAAAGCTCAACGCCGAGGACGCAGAGAGCGCGGAGATGAGGCTATTCAATAACGGAATCTGCAGAGGAGCGGGCTTCCCCTATGGAAGAACATTGGCAGTGGCGGATGAGGATGGCCAGGCACATCGCCGCCGAGCTGGACCGGGAGAAATTCGCTGTCGTGGCGCTCTACCTGTTCGGGAGCACCAAGAATGCCACCGCGGGCGTGGGGAGCGACATCGACATCCTGGTTCACTTCCGGGGTTCCGCCGAACAGGAGAAGGAATTGCGCAGCTGGCTTGAAGCGTGGAGCCAGCGCCTAGCGGAAATGAATTACCAGCGTACCGGTTACCAGTCGGACGGTTTGCTGGATGTTCATCTGATCACAGATGCGGACATCGAAAACCAGACCAGCTATGCGGTGAAAATCGGAGCGGTTACAGATGCCGCCATGCCGCTTCCTCTGAAAAGCGCCGTCTCGAACTGAAGCTCACCCTCTACGTTTCTGGCGTCCGGGTGCCTCGGCGGAGAACGGAAGGCAGCAAGATCCGCCGCGATGTGCAAGGAATCGGATGTCATTCAGGATTGGACACCCACGAGCTCGCGGGTGGCGTTTGCCGGATCTTCCGGAGAGAACCGGACCAGCGCGAGTTCAGGCCCATCGTGAGCGGCGGAAAAGGCGTAGGTTCGACCGATGCGTTCTTTCCATGAGCCGCTGATGCGCGCGGATTCATGGATGTGACCATGGAGGGTAATCAGCGGCTGCCGGGTTTCGATGAACCGCTTCACGGCGATGCTGCCCGCATGAACGTCGAGCGGAACGTGATCGATTCTGCGGGCATGCTCTGCGATGCGGTCCAGCATGCTCTGGTATGGAGGCGTGTGAAACAGGAAGATCGCACGCTCCAGGTTTTCATCCCCGGCGAGCTGTTCGAGATCTTCCTGAATCGTCGCGTAGCGCTTCACGCTGTCAGACACGGGCACGGAGTAGTAACCATCCTCAGGCGAGATGCATCCCGGATCGACAAACCGGGAAACATCGTATCTATCCCAATCCTTGAGCTGGAACGGTGTGGGGGGAACATAGGCATAGCCGTAAACGGACAATTCTCCCCACCGGACCGTGTGGTTTGGAATGTAGTGCCAGATATTGCGGGCCGCGGCCTCCTGGAAAGCCTTCTCCTGCCAGCGTCCATCGTCGTTGCCCGGAATGACGAAGACCCGAGGGAAGGCATCCTGCAGCACCGTCTGCAGCTTTGTGAACTCTGCCACCAGGAAGTCACTTACAAAATCTGCGTGATAGACTTCCGGGTGCGATCTCGATGCCGATCCGTGCGGGAGGAGATCGCCCCCCAGGAAGAGTGCCGCGGGAGGTACTCGCAGGATGGTTTGGAACAGCTTGTCATACCGCGCGATATGCCCGTGCAGGTCGGATACGAAGTAACAGAGCGTCACAATCCTGTCTCTTTCCAGCCAAACTTATTTTAACCGGAGCAGAGCCTCGAAAAAACTGAGAAATGCTTCATCATTTTCATTGGAGGTGCTGAATCGCAACGTAGAGCAGCATAAACCACGTAACATGCGAAACACACGAAAGGAATTTCACGTGTTTTGTGGTTCAGGAAGCCTGGCTGCGATGGGGCCAGATCAGCGACTCCAGCAGAGGTATAGCGCCCGCCTGCTCGGTATCGCTGAGCACTGTGGCGCCGCCTTCGCGTACAAGAAACGTTGCGAAACGCGCCGGCCGCGGCGCGAAGCCTGCGCGCGGGAAGCGGCCGGTCCAGCTGTGGCGCGGGTGGAACAGGCCAACGACGTCATTGAGCAGCGCCGCGGCGATCGGCAGCCTACCGCTTCCCTTGCCGAGGTAGACCATCTCGCCGGTCTCCTCGCCTGCAAGGAGAACGACGTTGTTCTCGGCACGCACGCTGCCGAGGTGGCCCTCGGCCGGGACTGCGAGCGGCAGCACGCCCGCGACCGGGAACTCAGGGCTTACCCCGAACAGGCCGACCAGCTTGATCCGCAGGCCGAGGGACGGCGCCTCGCGCACGAGCACCGGGTCGAGATTGTGAATGCCATGAATGGTCAGATCCTCGACGCCGAAGCGACTGCCCTGGACCCGGGCACAGAGTATCAGCAGCTTCTGCGCCGTGTCCCAGCCGGACAGGTCCAGTTCGGGATCCGGCTCGGTGATTTCGAGAGCGCGCGCGTGGTTGAGGGCGGAAGAGAACGAGAACCCCTGCTCCATCCGCTCCAGGATCACATTGCAGGTCGACGAGAGCACCGCCTGAATGCTCTGGATCTGCAAATGCGCCAATGGCCGCTCGACCGCATACATCAGAGGCCAGCCGGCAGCAATCGCGTTGTGGTAGGCAAGGCGGACACCATGCGCCAGCGCAAACTGTTCCAGGCGTGGCCCGTACTCCTTGACCAGGCCCTTGTTGGTGGTAGCCACCGGCCGTCTGTGTGCCAGCGCGATCTCCAGAAGCCTGTGGGTGTCGCTTCCGCGCGTTGCCTCGACAATGACGTCGATGTCCTCGCGGCGCACCAGCTTTTCAGGGTCGAAGCCGAGCTCGATCGGCCCCAGGCTCGGATCCAGGGTCCGGGCCGGATCGATGTCCGCAACCGCGGCCACTTCCAGGCGCAGGCTGTAATCCTCGATGAGCTGCGTGTGCCGCTCGGCAAGCAGTCGCAGGAACATCCCCGTGACGCGCCCTGCCCCGAGGATGCCGATGCGGACAGTGCGGATTTCACGCTGTGCAGGTGTGGGGACGATGCGCGGCTTGCGCACGTAGGCATCACGCAGAATCGCCGAGAGCTGCTCAATCTCCAGCAGGAACGCATCGTGCCCGTGGGGAGAGCGGAGTTCGGCGAACTCCACCGGCTTGCCGAGGTGGTTGAGGATATCGGCTCCAAGGTGAACGTCCGCCGGAGGATAGAGCTGATCGGAGCTGATGCCGACGACCAGCGTGCGGCATTGGACGCGCTCCAGCGCCGTCACAACGCTGCCGCGGTTCTCGCTGATGTCGAACATGTCCATGGCCCGCGTAAAGAGGATATATGTATAGGGATCGAAGCGCTTGGCGCTCTTCCTACCCTGGTGGCGGAGCCAGGATTCGACGTTGAACATGCCGCGCTCACCGAGCGTGGAGCCGGGCGGCGTGAACCACTCGCGGCCAAACTTTTCTTCCAGGCTGACCGCAGAGCGGTAGCTCAGCATACCGACCCCACGGGCGACCATTTGCCCCCAGGCGGAGCTGGCTTCGTTGCCATTGATATCCAGCTCGACCCCGCGGCGCTGGAGCCAGTTCCAGCCGATCTGCAGCGGTGTGGTCCGCAGCGGGGCGGCCACGACTGCGACCAGATCGACTGCATCGCCCGCCTCGATGGCCCACTCCCAGGCGATCATGCCGCCCATGCTGGCGCCGATTACCATGCGCAGCCGCTCGATCCCCAGCCGGCGCAAATAAAGGCGCTGGATCCGCATCATGTCAAGCGGCGTGAGAAGCGGAAACCGCTCGAGATACGGCTGCCCATCCGCAGCCGGAAACCTTGGCCCGGTCGTGCCGTAGCAGCCGCCGAGCAGGTTGGGACAAACGACAAAATATCGTTCGGTGTCGATGGCGCGTCCCGGTCCGATCAGCCGCTCCCACCAGCCAACCGGTTGATCGGCGAAATCGCCGGTGACGTGACAATCCAAAGCGAGCGGGTGGATCACAAGGACGGCATTGTCCCGTGCCTCATTGAGTGAGCCCCATGCTTCGTAGCACACCTGGATCCCGGGCAGGCTCCCGCCGCGCACGAAGGTCAGGCCCTCAGGTACGTCCACCTGAACAACCTGCCCGAATGCTACCGTCGGCGAGTCCCACCAGAGCTCGCGGTGCTCGTCCATGATCCTTGGCATCCCGAGTAAGAAGGCTACGTACTGATGATATTGCCGCACGCCGCTCTTGTCGAGTCTAATGACAAGTTCCTATGACCCTCAGCGAGCGCCGGCTGAAGACCGACCGCGCCAAACGAGTTCTTGGGGCGATCTCGAGACCGTCTCGACCACCTGGATTTGTCGGGCCCTCTTGTTCTTTGCCGCATTGTCTTACACAATTGTCAGTTCTCGAGCTGATGAAGTACCTATGAGAGATAAACATTCGGTCGCCATTGTCGGAGGGGGGATTGCAGGAGCGGCGGCAGCTTTCTTCCTGGCACGCAGGGGCATGCGCGACATCGTCATTCTCGAGAGGGATCAGACCGCCGGCGCACACTCCACGGGCCGAAACGCCGCAATTCTGCGCACGCTGATTCCCGATCCCGCCTTGCGAGGGATTGCCCGCGAATCGGCGAAATTCTACCGCAATCCTCCGCAGGATTTCTGTGCGCATCCCCTCCTGGATCCTGTCGGCATCTACCTGGTGGCTCGAGCGGAGTACGCTCACGACCTGCTTTCGTGCCTCGGAAACGGCGGCGAAGAACATGCGCCCTGCCGGGTGGACCCGGCGCAACTCTATGAGCGGCTTCCATTGCTCGCTCCCGGCCTGACAACGGTCCTCTACCAGCCGGACGAAGGCGTGCTCGATGTGCATGCCATCCTGCAGTCCTTTCTGCAGAGCGCGTGCCGCGCAGGCGCGGAACTGAGGACGGTTTGCGAAGCCAGGCACCTGCACGTGCGCAAAGGAAAAGTCGAAGGGCTCGAGACTTCCACCGGCTTTCTGGCGGCGGAACGGGTCATCTTGGCCGGAGGCGGCTGGGCTGCCGACCTGGCAACGAGTGCCGGATATCCTCTTCCACTGGTTCCCCACCGCCGGCACCTGCTGATCACCGAACCTCTGAGGCAAGTGGATCGCCGCTGGCCGGTGGTATGGATCCTGGGAGACGAGTTCTACTTCCGGCCCGAAAGCGGCGGCTTGTTGATGTGCGGCTGCGACACGGTGCCCGTGAGTCCGGAACAAGGCGAAACCACGGATTCCTCCCAAGTGGAGCGCATCGCCATCAAGGCGGCGCGCTGGCTGCCGGCACTGGCGGAAGCACGCGTCGCACGATCCTGGGCGGGCATGCGGACTTTTGCACCCGATCATCGCTTTGTCGTCGGTGCCGACCCACGCCTTCACGGACTCTATTGGGCGGCTGGTCTGGGTGGCCATGGAATCACATGCGCTCCGCTCGTCGGCGAACTTGCGGCACAATGGGTGGCCGAAGGAGCAAGTGCTCATCCATCGTCATCAGCCCTGGCACCTGACCGCCTGCTTGATTGACACCTTTTCAGAGGAAGGGATAATGAATAATCCAGGACTCAAAATCTGGTGGGCGCTTGCATTCATCTTGTTTCCGGCCCGGCCACATCTTGCGGCAGGTCAGGCTGTGCCGATTCTCGCCAATGAATTCCTTCGCGCGGAGTTTTCCGCGTCCCGCCTCACGGCGCTCGTAGATGCACGCACGGGATTTCGAGTCCGGTTTGCGGATGAAGCTTTCTCACTGACCGTCGCAGGGGAGAAGATCACCGCCCAGAATTTGACATGGATCGATATGATGGGCTCCAACTGGAGGGTGTCCGTATCTTACCGCGGGTCGCATTTCACTGTTGATGTGATCTACGAGCTCTCGCCGGGATGCAGGTTCCTGTCCAAGCAGATTGTCGTCCAGCCTCTGGATCCTGCGGATTATCGCGTCAATGAAGTGGAAGCTTTCGCCGCCAGGATCGAGCCCGCCTCCCGCCAGGAGGTGCCGCTCACAAGGGGCACATGGGGCACCTTGCTCCGGTTTGGCGAGGGTAGTGCCGTCTCCTCCAGGCAGGCGTTTGGGGCGTTCTTCCTCTATCAGAATCCCTTTAATGTCTGGAAGAAGGATGGAGAGGTCATGTCCGCTTCCTACGCTCCCGAAATCGACTGGAAGTCCGCTTACGGCCCGTATGCCTCGGACCGATTTCTCATCGGGCTGTACCCCCTCAGCGGCTCCGTGTTTCTGGCCAGAGCCGTCCCTGAGTGGACCTATGTACCCGACTACCAGCGGTATCTTACTGAGAATCCATTGATCGACATGGCCGAAGTGGATGCCCTGGTCGACTGCGTCCACTGGTTTCTGCCTTACCGGCCGCACAAAAGCATCCGGGTTCATGTACCTTGGTGCGAGAATGATTATCAGATCGACGTCGCGACCGCAGAAGGATGGCAGGAGTTCAGGCGCATCATTGACCGGGCCTCCGAACTAGGCTGCCAGTACACGCTCTTCACACCGGCGAACAGCAGCCTGTCGAGCCTCGCCGAGAACCGCGACGCCTGGGGTTGGGAAAACCTCCTCTTTTTTGCCATGGGCCAGAAGATCCGCAAAGGCGAATGGGACCCGGCCAGAGATCCCATCCCACAGTCGCTGCAGCAGACTCTCGATTACGCAAGATCGAAAAACATCAAGCTTGTCGCTTATGCTTATCCCTCGCTCCCCTTCATGCAGAACCCGGAATGGACAAGGTGGGCTGCCGGCAAGGTCGGTGGGTACAATGGACCCGACATGGGACTCCGCAGCTTCCAGGACTGGTGGGTGGATAAGCTGGTTGATTTTGTCAGCGCCACTGGTGCCGGCGGATTTTCTTTCGACCACTGGTGGATCGCATATGACAACGCGTCGAGCAAGTATGCTCAATGGAACGGCTGCCGCCGCATCCTCGAAACCTTGCGCCGGCGCCTTCCGGACATCGTGATCGACGGCCGGCAACAGTACATGAACTTCGGGCCCTGGACGTGGCTTGCGGGCTCCTACCCGCACCCGTCCTTGACCGATGAGCAGCCCGAGAGCTTTGTTTCTTTTCCCGATCTCCACACGGATCGTGTCTCTGCCGATCGTCAGCGGTTCGCTGCATGGACATACCGCATGCAGCGGTTCTGCCCGCCTGAGATTCTGCCGGGCTTCATGACTCATCAGACCGAGCGGAGCGATGCCAAGAAAGTCATGCGGCGGGACCGTTTCCGGCCTCGTGACTGGGACGTTCTCGGCTGGAAATTCTCGGTGCTGTCTTCGATCGGGACTGCGCCTTTCAACCATGTAATAGACTACATCCCGGCTCGGGATCCGGATGAGTTCAAGGCGTTTTCAGAGGAAGACAAGCGCTGGTTCCGCGCCTGGCTCGACTGGACCGACACGAACGAGGCCATCCTGAGGCGCATCAAGCCGATCATCGGGCCACCCATGATCGGGCGTGTCGACGGCACCGCCGCCTGTGAGGGTGATCGTGGATTCGTTTTCCTCTTCAACCCGAATTATCGGGTGGTGAATGCAGAATTTGCCCTGGACGGATCGATCGGGCTCGAAAAGGGATCTCTGTTCTTTCTCGAGGAACTGTACCCCGAAAAAGGTCGTCTCATCGGCCATCCTCAATCTGGCATTTGGAAGTCCGGCGCACGACTGGTACTACCGATGGCGGGGAACACGGCAGTCGTGCTCGCCATCAGGCCGGCGGCGCCTGCTATGCCGCAACCCGTTCTTTTCGGCGTCCGCGGGAGGGCGGCTGTCACAGGAAACAGGCTGGCTCTTGTCGGAATCGAGGGTGAGGCGGGTTCCGAACGCGAGATTGCCGTCATGCTGCCGGGCGATACCAGGATGATTTCGGTGACTGCCAGCGGCACGCGCGTGCAGTTCCAGCAGGCGGGGAACATGGTATTTGCCCGCATCAGGTTTGCGGGTGAAGCGTTCACCAGAAGCCAACCCCTATGGGCCTATGACCCTGCCTTCGCCGGCGGCACAATCAAAGCTGCATTTAAGATTCCGGCCCGGATCTTGGACCAGCTCCGCCGCAGGCAGCAAGCCTGGCCGGTACCCTATACGGAGGATGACTTGATCGCTCCCTGGCTGGGTTCTCACCGGCTGCTGCTGTACGCGCACACCGCCGAGCCGGATGATTCCAGGGAAGTCACTATGACCATCGATGGTAAACCGGTTCAGGTGAGGAAGGCTTACAACAACATTTACGGGAACAACAAACGGAATTTCCTCGGAAGCTACGCCGACATATCGTCTCTCGAGCCGGGGGTGAAACATGTGATCGAAGTTACGGTGCCCCAAATCGCCCAAGGCAGATTCCAGGGCCTTTTCTTCGAGAACGTCGAGCCCGAATACACGAACAAAGTCGTCGCAAGAAGATAACTGCGGTTTTGGAGGATTCCAGGGGGAACCGAACCATCGGGCACATCTCCGCGATTTGCGAAAATTGCCGTTGCGGCCCCCTGGCAGGACGTCAGCGATCGGCTTCCAGACTCGTGCGTCGGATTAATCCGATATGTCCGGCTTTGGAGTTCTGGCCGTGCTTTTCGGCAAGACCGGCTCCTTGACGTACTCAGCCGGGATATCTCCAGTCAGGGCCCCGAGCCATGTGGTGATCGACTTGGTTTGGGCATCCGTGAGCGACTTGCCAAGCTGATATTCCGCCATCAGGGAGACGGCCTGCTCCAATGTCGCGACCTTGCCGTTGTGGTAGTAAGGTCCGGTCTTGTCGATGTTCCGCAGCGAAGGCACTTTGAATACCATGCGGTCAGCCTCGCTCTTGGTGATCTTCTCCCGCCCGGGATCGGATGCATCCGGCCACGGTTTCACCATGCCCAATTTCTGATAGAGGTTTCCGCCGAGATACGCGCCCGCGTGGCACGTCTGGCATCCGGCCTCGACATAGGCGTTAAATCCGGCCTTCTCATCGGAAGTCAGTGCGTTCTGGTCACCGCCGAGGAACTTGTCCCAACGGGCAGGTGTTACCAGCCTGCGTTCAAAGGCGCCGATGGCTTTGGCCATGTTGTCATAAGTTACGGGGTCCTTCTCTCCCGGGAATGTGCTCTTGAACGCCGTGACATATTCCGGCATCGACTTCAGAACCACGATGACTTCTTCTTCAGAGTCCATGGCCATTTCAACCGGATTCATCACCGGCCCTTTTGCCTGCTCTTCGACATTCGCGGCGCGGCCGTCCCAGAATTGTGCCAGGTGACCGGCGGCGTTATAGACGGTGGGAGCATTACGATTGCCCAATTGGCCTTTATGCCCGTCAGACGTCGCCTGCCCATCCACGCCATATTTGTCGAGGAGGTGGCAGGTGTTGCATGCGATTTTCTGGCTCTTGGACAAGCGCGGCTCGTAATAAAGCATCCTGCCCAATACGACCTTCTCATCCGTGATCGAGTTCGATGCAGATGTCATCACTGCCGGCAAAGGAGCAAAAGGCTGCAGCCTGGCGGCATCGATTGCGACGGGGCTGGGCGGTGGGGCTGCGCTCTTACCACAGCCGGTGCTAAAGCTAAGCACGGCAAACATTCCGATCAGTAGTATTCCTAGATATGATTTATGCATTGCATCCTCCCTGCCTGTAAACATCACGTTTGATGAACGGTGTGGTCAGACCTCAATGCCTGTCTGTCTTCTCAGCATCCTGCTGGGCGGAGTTTCAGAACTTCCCTTCCCTCCGCAGGTTTCGCTGATGATTTCACCTCGGTATGTTACAAGAGCAGCCCGGTTAATGTCATCCTCGAGATTGATGGAGTCATCTTGATGAGGATATAGGTTCTCAAAAGCCCGGCTCACATTGCGTGAATACAGGAGGCTCGTGTGTTGGGGCATCTGGGAGGGGAGTTCCACGGCCCCGTGAATCGTAACACCATACTTTTCCACGGTCTCACCGGCCACGGTCAGTTCGCAGTTTCCGCCCTGCTCGGCAGCAACGTCCACGATGACCGATCCAGGGACCATCAGCTTCACCATTTCCTCGTTGATGCAGGGTGGCGATTGCCTGCAAGCCGGCCAACCCTGCTCCAATGACCAGTACATTGGCGGGCTGCACAGTCCCGGCGGACACCGTCAGTCCAGGAAGGAACTTCCCGAGAGGTACTCATGGATCGATTTCGCGGCCTTTCGGCCTGCGCCCATGGCAAGGATGACGGTTGCGGCGCCGGTAGCCACATCACCACCGGCCCAGACTCGCGGTTTTGAGGTCTTGCCGGTTGCGTCGTCGACGACGATGTTCCCCTTCTTGCCGACCTCCAGGCCGGGCGTGGTGGCCGCAATGAGAGGGTTCGGGCTGTTGCCGATGGCGCACACAACGGCATCCACGGAATAGATGGTTTCAGAACCCTCTATGGGTATGGGTTTTCTCCTGCCGGAGGAGTCAGGCTCGCCCAAACGCATCTTCAGGCATTCGATTGCTTTCACCCAGCCGTTTTCATCACCGATGTAACGGGTAGGGAGGGTCAGAAACTCGAAGATGACGCCCTCCTCCTCGGCATTCTCAATCTCCTCCAAACGCGCAGGGAGTTCGGTCCTTGATCTCCTGTAGAGGATCCTGGTGTCGGCTCCCAGCCTGAATGCAGTCCGGGCACAATCCATGGCCACGTTACCGCCACCCAGGACGGCGACGCGCTGGTGAGTTTTGATGGGCGTGTGGTATTTCGGGAAGAGAAATCCCGCCATCAGATTCATTCGGGTCAGGTACTCGTTGGCTGAATACACGCCGTTCAGGTTCTCACCCGGAATCTCCATAAACCAGGGAAGACCGGCTCCCGAACCAACGAACACGGCATCAAATTCTTCGAGGAGATTGTCCACTGTTCTGGTCTTACCCACAACGTAGTTGGTCACGATCTCGACGCCGAGCTTGACAAGATAATCGACTTCCCTCTGTACGATGGCTTTGGGCAGGCGGAACTCCGGAATGCCGTATACGAGAACCCCGCCCATTTTGTGGAGAGCCTCGAAAATTGTCACCCGATGTCCGAGCTTTATGAGATCGCCGGCGACCGTAAGACCTGCAGGCCCCCCACCCACGACTGCGACCTTTTTCCCTGTAGGCGGCAGAATCGCCGGCAGCGTGACCGCACCCTGGCGTGCTTCCCAGTCGGCCAGAAAGCGCTCGAGTCGCCCGATGGCAATCTGTCCTCCCTTCTTCACCAGCGAGCAACTTCCCTCGCACTGTTCCTCCTGCGGACAGACACGCCCGCAGATTGCGGGGAGGCAGTTCTTATCCTTCAAAATCCGGGCACCCTCCGCAAAATCCCCCTCTGCAATGCGCTCAACAAAGGCAGGGATGTTAATTTCTACGGGACAGCTCTTGACGCAATTCGCGCTTGGACACTGCAGGCAGCGGGCCGCTTCTTCCATTGCGGTCTCGGGAGAATAGCCCAATGCCACCTCATTGAAGTTATGCCTACGGACCTCCGGAGGCTGCTTGGGCATTTCCCTGCGGTTCAGGTCTAATTTCTTCTTCGGTGGCTTAGGAGACTCCATATATCGTCCTATGGTTTAATCATGTGGTCCTCGCAGCGACTTGTCCGCAAGGGAACAACTTCCTCTCTCAGGTAAGCTTTGCGCCGCTGCAAAAGCTCTTCCCAATTCACTTGATGGCCGTCGAAGTCCGGGCCGTGCACGCAGGCGAACCTGGTAGCCGAACCGACAGTCACACGACACACACCACACATTCCCGTGCCGTCGATCATGATAGGATTCAGGCTGACGACGGTAGGAATGCCGAGAGGACGGCTTTCCTCGGATCCTCTCTTCAGAAGAAAAGTACACCCGTTGATAATGACCCGATGGATGGGCTCGTCGAGCGACTTGACGATCTCCGAGAGCCGCCCCACATGTCCTTTCAAACCCCTGGTCCCATCCCGGGTAACATAAATCACGCTGTCTGCGATCGCCTCGAACCTGTTTTCCCAGTAAAAAAGGTACGAGCTCCTTGCTTCCAGGAGCACGATCACCCGGTTCCCTTTCTCTTTCAATGCCCGCGCAATAGGGTAGATGCTGCCAATCCCATAGCAGCCGCCCATGCAGAGCACTGTCCCGTAATCTTCGATTTCTGTCGGGTTGCCCAGCGGTCCGACCACAGTCGGAATGCTCACACCGGATTTCAGGGATGCGAGCCTTCCCGTGGTCACGCCCACGTTCAGCAGTCCGACTGTCACTGTGCCTTCCCTGGCATCCCAATCGGAAACGGACAGAGGTATTCTCTCGCCATCTTCCTCGGCACGTACGATTATGAATTGGCCCGCTTTCACCTGACGTGCGACGGCCGGAGCCTCAAACGTCAACAGGTGGATGTTGGGCACAATCATGCGGCTTTCGGTCACCCTAAACATCGCTTTTCCTTATCCTGACACGGAGTGGGTTGGGATTAACGGCTTCGCTCTGCTGCAGAACCGCGTGGAGAACTCCTTCCGGCTGATCTTCCAGTATCCGTGCCGGCAGGATCTTCTCGGCGTGGTCGGAGGTCAGGACGATATTTTCGCCGTCGGCTATTGCAGCTTCGGCTGCGTCCTTCGGGCTGATTT
Source organism: Terriglobia bacterium (assembly GCA_020072565.1). Classification (NCBI taxonomy): domain Bacteria; kingdom Pseudomonadati; phylum Acidobacteriota; class Terriglobia; species Terriglobia bacterium. The sequence goes on along the minus strand of JAIQGI010000002.1, from coordinate 118,856 downwards.
CGACGACTCCCTCCGCGAAGATCTTCCTCGTTCCCTCAACCCAGGCTGAAAGGGGGAAGCCCCGATAGGTGTGCTCATTCAGGCGCACGCTCAGCACGAGAGGGAATCGGTCGTTCCGCTTTTTTGCCGAGCCCCGTTTGGTCGCAGCCGCGGAGGATCTCCCGTTGAAAGACATGCGATGGCATGTCCGGGATTTGTCCTCAAACACTGCCAACTCCGGTGCCAGCGACGAGATCTCTCTTTGAATCTCGGCGACGTCGGCGAAATCGAATCCTGTCACACCCATTTTCCCGGCGATCCGGCAGATGATCTGCCAATCAGCCAGGGCCTGACCTGGAGGCGGTACGGCCTTGGCGAGCCGTTGGATTCGCCCCTCGCCGTTGACGACCGTGCCCTCGGCCTCGCCGAAGGCGGCCGCAGGAAGGACGAGGTCTGCATCATCGAAGGGGTCCGGAGGATAGATGTTTTGAAAGATCGAAAACTCGGCATGGGACCGCAGATTGGGCAGAACCTCGCCAACCAGGTAGAGCAGCCTCAGCTTTTTCGATGACGAGATGCCGGCGGCATTCCACGAAGGTTGTCCCTCCGGAATTGCCGCATCCCATCGCCGGCCGATCTCGCGGCTGCTGCCGTGATTCGTGGAGGAAGCACCGCCGGGCAGAATCTCCGGACACGCCCCCATCAAGATCGTGCCCAGCAGATTGTTGTGCGCGGGGAGTAGTGCAATCCCGGCCCCTGTGTTCTGAGCGACCTGGGCAATTGCCTTCAGGATGTCCGCGCCGGCATCATAGTGCAGGAACTCCGAGCCCACCAGCAGCACAGGCGCCGTCGCTTCCTTCAGGAGCCCTGCAGTCGCACGGAGCTCGGCTCCCCAATCGCCGGCGCATTCCGATGCGGCGTCCTTGCCTGTGAGACTCGCGAGAGAGAGAAAGATGTCCATCTCCGTGCCAGGAGCCGGCCGGATCCAGCAGTCACTGATGGTGCCGAGGCTGTGATGCCGGGGATGGATCGTGATGACCTTTGCGCCTCTCTTAAGCGCCTTGCGAAGTTCGACCCCAACGACGGATCTGCCAAATCTGGCATCAAGCCCCAGGCAGACGACGGCAGAAGCCTTCTGCAGGTCGGAAAGGGGAACAGAGCTCTTCAGGAGGTCGAGGTAGGCGCTATACGCGGAACCATAGAAAATCCGCGCAGAATTATCGATGTGATGTGACTTCATCGCGACGCGAACGAACTTCTGGGCGATGTATAGATCCTCGTTGCCGCAGTTGGGGGAAATGAGCATGCCGAAATCCTCCGGCGCGCAGGCAGAGAGTTGTGCCGCGGCCAGGTCGATGGCTTGTTCCCAACTGATCAGTGCTTTGGTGCCGTTTTGAATTTGGTAGGGTTTCTGCAGGCGCTGATGACCATTCACAAGTTCCGTGATACAGAACCTCCCCTTCACGCATAGCTGTCCGTCATTGATCAGGGGATCATCCGCCGGCATTGTGCCCATGATTGCGTTGCCCTTCACCAGAAGGCGCATCTGGCACCCGACACCGCAGAGCGGGCACGTCGTAGGTTCTTCACGCTCCGGCTTCCCCTCCCACTTGCGGGCCCTCTCCGAGAGAGCTCCGGTAGGACAAACGGAGACGCATGCGCCGCAGAATTCACAGCCGGCGTCCAAATGGGTGCGCTGAAAAGCCGGGCCAATGACCGTCTTAGGTCCTCTCTGAGAAAAGGCCAGAGTGCCGGCCGTACGAACGTCCTGGCACATTCGGACGCACCTGCCGCACAGGATGCAGAGGTTGTAGTCCCGATCAAAGAACGGGTCGTCCTTTTCCACCGGCAGATTGCGATAATAGATGGGATAGCCGATTTCCTTGAGTTCCAGGCTCTCCACGACCTTCTGCAGCTCGCATTGCTGGTCGTTCGGACAGTATCGGCAACCCGTGGTGACGCCTGCTTTACGGATGGTGGTGGAGAAAAGCTTGCATTCCTCCTTTTCGTCACAGATCAAACAACTCGAGGTGTGCTCGCTCAGGATGAGTTGCAGGATCTCCTGCCTCACGGCATGAACCTGGGCCGTGCGAGTCCGGATCACCATACCGTCCTCAACCGGAGTGGTGCAGGCTGTGGGGAGTCCGCGCATCTTGTCCACCTCAACGATGCACATGCGGCACCCGCCGAAGGGGGTCAGATCCTTGTGGGCGCAGAGTGTTGGAATATAGATATTGTTGCGCTCGGCAACCTGAAGGATGGTCAGCCCCTTTTCCGTTTTGAGGGCCTGATTGTCGATAGTGACGTTTACCTCATGCCCGCTGTTCATCCGAACCTCTCCGTTTGGACCTGATGACAATCGCATCTCCGGCTATGGCGTCGAAGCGACAAATCTCATAACAAGCTCTGCACTTGATGCACTTGGATGGGTCAAGATTATGCGGCTCCGCCCTGGGTCCTACGATGGCGCCGGTCGGACATACGCTGACACATCGCTGGCACCCGGTACATTTCTCGGGGATCACCCGGTACTCGAGCAGTTCCCGGCAGACGGTCGCCGGGCAAAATTTATCGGCCACATGCACCAGATATTCGGGCCGGAAGTAGCGAAGCGTGGTCAAGACCGGGTTGGGAGCCGTCTGGCCCAAGCCGCACAGTGCCCCCCGCTTTACGGTTTCGCCCAGATTCTGGAGTTTGGCCAGGTCTTCCGGCTGACCTTGTCCCTTGGTAATCCTTTCGAGAATCTCCACCAGGTGCCTGGAGCCGACGCGGCAGGGGGAGCACTTACCGCAGGACTCCTTCTGAGTGAAGTCGAGAAAATATCGAGCCAGGTCGACCACGCAGGTGTCCTCATCCATCACGATGAGCCCCCCCGATCCCATGATCGATCCGGCAGCACCGAGAGACTCATAATCGACCGTCATGTCGAGGAACTCATCCGAGAGGCAACCACCCGAGGGCCCGCCCGTCTGTACTGCCTTGAATTTCTTCGCGGTACCCCCGCCTACATCGAAGATGATCTTCCTGAGCGTCATGCCGAGAGGCACCTCGATCAGACCCGGGCGGCGAACTTTGCCGACAAGCGAAAAGGTTTTGGTGCCGTGGTTTCCCTGAATGCCGAACTGCCGGTACCAGGCTGCGCCATTCCGCAAGATGTTCGGCAGGGTCCCCAGAGTCTCCACGTTGTTAATAATGGTAGGCATGCCGTGCAGGCCGGCGATCGCCGGAAAGGGCGGCCGTGATTTCGGCATGCCCCTCTTTCCCTCGATCGAAGCAATCAGAGCAGTCTCTTCGCCGCAGACAAAAGCGCCCGCGCCTTCTTTGATTGTGATTTCAAACCCAAAGCCGGAGCCCTGAATGTCCTCGCCCAACAGCCCATACTCTCGCATCTGGGCCAGGGCCTTTTTGAGGTGCACGATCGCCAGTGGATATTCCGCCCTAATGTAGATATATCCGTGAGAGGCGCCGATTGCATAGGCCGCGATCAACATCCCTTCAAGAACTGAATGCGGATCGCCCTCGAGCAGTGACCGGTTCATGAATGCACCCGGATCGCCCTCATCCGCGTTGCAGATGAGGTACTTGGTGGCGCCGGGAGCGTTCCTGCAGATCTCCCATTTTTTAAAGGTAGGAAACCCCGCACCCCCCCTGCCCCTTAGTCCCGCTTCCCTGACCTCCGCAATCACTCCTTCCGGGCCCTTGGTGAACGCGTTCAGGAGCCCCTGGTAGCCGTCGTTGGCAAGGTAGTGATCGATTTGCTCAGGATCAATGAAGCCGCAGTTTCTCAGCACGACTCTGACCTGCGGTTTCAGCATCGGCAGGTCGAAGAACCTGGGAACCTTCTGTGTGAATTCGGATCCGTTGTCGCCGTAATGGCCGACTGCGAGACCCACCGGAGGCTTGTCGCTGCCCAAATAGGATTTGACGAGGTTTTTAACTTTTTCCGGTGTAACGTTGGCGTGGCTCACTCTGGGCCGGCCCGGCAGTTGAAAATCCACCAGAGGCTCCAGATAGCACGGTCCGATGCACCCCACCTCGACGATCTTCGCACTGAACCCCTTTTCGTCGAGGATGGTCCTGATCGTGTCGAGCACTGCCAGAGCCCCGGCAGCCCTGCCGCAGGAAGCCGTGCCTACATAAATGATGGGAATCCGGTTATCTTTCAACAGGCTCCATCGTTCCAGAGCGGTGATCCTCAGTGCCTGCAGACTATTCATATTCACTCAATGTTTTTTTGAGCCGAATCACGGTCATTCGGCTGTATATATCGTTGTTGACCGCCACGACCGGCGCCAGTGCACAGCAGCCCAGGCAAGCGACACGCTGCAGATCGAATCTTCGGTCTACGGTCGCCTGTCCGGGCAGAATGCCGAGTTCCCTTTCAAGGGACTGGCTGAGAATCTGGCCACCCCTTACGTGGCAAGCAGTCCCGAGGCACACCTTGATCGAGTTTCTGCCCGGCGGAGTGAAACGAAACTGAGAATAGAAGGAGGCCACCCCGAAGATCTGATTCTCAGACACCCTCAGAAAGTGTGAAACATGCTTGACAGATTCCTCGGAAATATACCCCAGCCTTGCCTGGATTCCCTGAAGAATCGGGATCAAATCTCCTTCCTCACCTCTAAACGCCGAAAATACAGGAGCATAATCATCTTTAGACACCGCTAAACCTCCAATTCGGACACCCTCGAGGCCTTTGGCGCCGCTGCCTCAGCCACCGTGTTCCTTCCCAGACAGAAAAATGCAATTTTCGAGTTTCGCCTCGCCGCGGACCAGGTCTTCCGCAAAAGCCATGCAGGTCGGCGCTCCGCAACAACCACAGTCCGTCTGGGGAAGCTTCTGAAACACCCGCTCGCTCTCCTTCATTCTCTTTATTGATGTCTCCAGATCTGTATCAAAGTATTTGGTCGGGCGCGGCATAACCGGATTTTCCAAAAAGTAGTACCCCTGATCAAGTTTGCGCGCAATCTCGTCGTCATTAATCTCGATCGGATTTTCATACTTTTCTTTCTGTTTAATGCTGTTCATCCGGGCGACATAGGGATTTTCAATGTTAAACGGCCCGCCAATGCATCCCAACATACATGCAAACGCCTCTACAAAATCCACATTGCGCAAGCGCGAATTCTCGATATCGTCGAGAATCTTCATCACATGGTCCAACCCCGAAACCGCCAGCCAGTTTTCCATGTTGACCGCGTGGGTCATACCCCCGAGCGTTGCCCAGCCTATGCTGAAGCAAAAATCTTCAGGCACCTGCCTCTTTTCGAATCGCGACTTTATCGCGAGGACGTGCGGCAGCAGCAAGGAATATGCGTCGTTTACACGGATGGCCCCGTCAAACCAGGAGATCGCTTTCTCGGCAGGTTGCTTGATGGAAACAATCTTTGCCGGGCAGGGAGTAACATAAACCACACTGATCTCCTCGGGCTTGAGGCCCAACTTCGCCGGCCACTTTGTCTTTATCTCTTTGGCGGTCAGCTCTCTGGGCACATCGAGCGGGGAAATGTGCTCCACCAGTTCCGGATATTTCACTTGGATCAGCCGTATCGTGGTAGGACAGTCGGAGGCAATGAGGGGTAGAAGTTTCGGGTGCGTCTTCATGTACTTGAGGTATGCCCTTGCCACGGTCGAACAAGAGAGACTCACATCCACGACCTCGTCGAAGCCAAGCTCTTTGAAGGCCAGATGAACAATGTATGGGTGAATACTGGGTTCGAATTGTGAGTAGAGTACCGAGGTGGGCACTACCACTTTATATTTGCGACCGGGGATTCCCCCGATAGGATCTGAAATCGGGACGATAGCATCTGAAGGGCACACGGCCATGCAGTCTCCGCAGTCGACACAAAGATCTTCCGATCGAATTGCTTTGCCACCCCTGATTCTGATGGCCTGAGTGGGACAGCGCCGCATGCACTTCGAGCGGCCGCGACACTTTGTGAGATCTATCTTGTGAGCATGATAATATTGCTCCATTGTACACCTCCTGTGCAGGTGCTCCAAAGCCTGCTGTTCAGATGAAGAATCTCATCATCAATCGGGTGCCTTTGTTGATCTCACTCCTGATGTTCAGTTCATCCGCGTTTCTCTTGATGTTGGGCAGCCCCATCCCTGAGCCAAACCCCATGGCTCGCATCTCCTCGGTTGCTGTCGTGAATCCTTCCTGCATGGCCAATTCGACGTCAGGAATGCCCTTTCCCTCATCGTCGATCGTCACCTCGACCAACCGGGGTGTCACGACCAGACTCACCTTGGCGCGAACGGCATGCATCACCACATTCATCTCGCCTTCATAAGTGGAGATGGCAACCCTGCGGACGAGCCTGGGACTCAGCCCGATCTTCTTCAGAATGGATTTCACTTCGGTGGATACCATGCCCGCATTGGCAAAGTCGTTTCCCAGGATCAACGCGTGGTGACTCAGCGACATCTCCGCAGGGGCTTGTTCCACAGACGATGGCGCCGATGCAGGTACCGTTCCCCGCCGGACCGAATCGATCCTGACACAGGCATCGTACATGTCGAAACGCGTGGTGAGCAGGGCCAGGTGATTGTCGCGGGCGACCTTGCTCGACCCGTCCTTGGACTTTTTTCCACGGACGAAAACCACTCCTTTGAATTCCGCCATGTGGGCGGAGATTACGGCCTGTTGGGTGGCGAGCCCAGTGAACAGGATCGAATTGGGTTTTCCGAAAGCCAGGACATCACTCATCAGGTCGGATGCATAGATGTGCTCGACCTCGATATCGAGATTGTCCTCCCCCTCGATTACGGAAGCTTCGAGAGCATCCTTAATCAGCCTGATCTGCACAGTCCGTACCCTGTTTCCGCAACATACGCTCGCTATATCTCATCTGAGGTTGCTGCCAGAGCGCTACAATAAGAAACATCGAAGTCCGGATCATTACCACGGACTATTCACGAAATACCGTCCGCAAAGCGTTTTCGAACTCGGGTAAACGCCGACGCACGCAGACTGGTTCCGCGTCCAAAAAGCTCTGCAACCCCATTTATTTTGGATTTGCGCTTGAATGGTGGCCCCAAAGCATGCAACTTTCATGAAAAACCCGGATTAACTCGCTCCCACACCCAGTGCATAGAGCTTTCCGACGAGTTTGAAGGTGGGCAGTTCGCTCGCCAGTATCGCAATGCCGTACTTGCTGGCGAATTCCACAGTCTCAGCAGGAACTTGCTTGCCTCCCGTAATGATAATTGCAGATACATCCACCAGATTGGCGGCGGGTACAATGCTCTTGTGAGTCTGAATTGTGAGCCAGAGATCGCCTGACTTGGCACCGGCCATGACATCGCTGACCATGTCGGAAATGTAAACACCTGCAACGGTCCGGTTTTCGAACTTGCTTAACGGCTTTAGCGCTAACTTTTCGATCAGCTCTTGAATGGTCATGTCAGTTCTCCTAAGTCACGAGTCACGTCGTGAAATCGCCTCATAAGTTAGAACGGGGATTTCCGACTGGTTACGGGTTCCGGGGAAAGCATTCCTATATCGTGGAGAAACTCACCCTTGCATCTGGCAAAGCCGTCTTCAAGGTCGAAGGGAGCAATTGCGATTGTAAACCGGGAGGGATCTCTCCGCTGGTTGAAATATTGGGCGAGCTTGCTCAACTTGCGGGGCTGGACTTGCTTCGGCTTGATATCGCCTTCCTCGAGAAAACCGCAGGCCAGCACGAGGTAGTTGCGCCCGGCTTCCAGTTCCTGTCTCAGGATTTCCAGCCTGCAATCGGCCAGGCACCCCGTACAGTAAAGAAGGCCCATCAAGTCATCAAACCTCTCCGCATCTCCGCACATGGGACAGTTCAGATCGAACCTGAACGACTGGGCGTTTTCGACCCGATGCCAGAAGTGGTCGCCTTCACGATACTCTTCTCCGAGAACGGCAATTCCTTCTTTAGTAAAATAGGTTCTGACGCCATTGCAGTGAAAACACTTCTCGAAAACCACGAAACCGAATTGAATGTTCGCCATTATCCATTGGTGCAGGCATTCAGACATTTTCATCTGCTCCGCTAGTGTGAGATGTTAGGGGACAAAGCTCCTCCCGACTGAATCCGACACGTAATGAATAGTTATGATTCGCCCTTCTGGCGTGGCCAGGAAGATGGGCAGGAGCAATGGCTGATGACCAGGAGTGATTTAGCCACGCTTGACGCAGTTAATGCCGGATTTCGAATCGTCGCCTAACCGCGTGGTCGCTCTTAACTTGCCGCCGGCGCATTCCAGGATCTTCTACGATTCGGACGCATCAAAGTACGCGCAGCGGGTGCCGCTTTCCCTCCTCGAGTCCCCGGTTGAAATTTCGAAAATGTCCGTTAGCGCATGAGCATGAGCGCTTGGTTTTGCCACGTCCACCGGCAGACACCTGCCTGGAGTTCGCCGGTGGCTGATTCCAGTTCCATCGCAACAGGTTTAACCAAAATCCTTTCGCGAGCCTCTGGCGATCTCTTAGAGTTGCTGTCATCCTCTCATCTTTCCTTTCGGATGACAAGTCTTTTCGCATGGTCCCGGGCTGCCGCGACGCCTCGATCCTTAAGAACTTTCAATGGTTGAGCGTCTACCGTTTGCGCCGCCGCTGGTCACTATTGCCTAAGGCGCAAAAGGCACGAATATATTAGAAGGAGCGCATGGAGGACTCATGACGATTGCCGAAGAACTGGCAGCGTTTGCCGTCCAGGCGTCCTGCGATCAGCTTTCCCAGGTGGCCAGCGACCAACTCAAGATCCGGGTGCTCGATTCGCTCGGTTGTGCCCTGGGAGCGCTGGGAGGCGAGCCTGTCCGTATGGTGTGAGCTTTCGTCACCGAGCTGGAAAAGACCGGCACCTGCACGCTCATCGGAGGGGGCAATGCCTCCCCCGACCGGGCCGCCTTGTTTAACGGCACCCTATGGACAACTCCGATGTTTACGCCGGCGGACGAGCATTTTCTCAAATTGAACCAGCGCCAGGGAAAACCACGATCGCGCGATGTTACCGAGATTCGGGGCCCTTACTGCACGCCTGTGGGGAAGCGCTACCTTCAGGACATCCTGGAAACCATACACGAAATAGTTCGCTTCCCTCCCCGCCGCCGTTGCCCCTGATTCTATTTCGCGCCTGTAACTTGCATCGTGGGAGGTAGCGCGGGGAGCGCCGCGCGGCCGGAATAATATTCCGTGCGCACTCGTGCGACGATGGCATTCACCGGTTCATCAAGATACTTGGTAAAAAAGGTCGGATAAATCCCGATCCAGAAAGCGAGAATGATCAGCGGGGCGAAAGTGGCGAACTCCCGCAGGTTGAGATCGGGCAGGGCTTTGTTCGACGGGTTTTCGAGCTTGCCAAACATCACGCGCTGGTACAGCCAGAGCATATAGGCGGCGCCCAGCACAATGCCAAGAACCGCCAGTGCGGCATAGATCCAGAGGCCGGGCGCGGCGAACGTCCCTTGGAGGATGAAGAACTCTCCGATGAAACCGTTCAAACCGGGCATGCCGATCGAGCTGAGCGTCATTACCATGAAAACGGTTGCGTACACCGGCATGATGTGGCTCAGTCCACCGTATTCGGAAATCATGCGTGTGTGGCGTCGTTCGTAGATGATGCCCACGATCAAGAAGAGGGCACCCGTGGAGATGCCGTGATTGATCATCTGCAGGACACCGCCTTGCAGTGCAACAGGCGTAGCAGCAAAAACGCCCAGCATGACGAAACCGAGGTGGCTGACCGATGAATAAGCCACCAGCGACTTCATGTCCTTCTGCATCATGGCTACGAGGGCGCCGTAGATAATGCCGATCAGGCAGAGAATCAATAATGGTTTCAGGAAGTGCATGGTCGCCCAAGGGAACATCGGCAGCGAGAAACGCACAAAGCCGTAAGTTCCCATTTTCAGGAGCACGCCCGCCAGGATTACGGAACCGGCCGTGGGTGCCTCCACGTGCGCATCGGGCAACCATGTGTGGAACGGAAACATCGGTACTTTGATGGCGAAACCGATAAAGAAAGCCAGGAACACCCAGAACTGCAGATCGGTCGGGAACCCGAGCTTCTGGAATCTCAGGATGTCGAAGGAGTATACCCCGGTAGTGTTGTACTGATAGAAGTAGATGGCCAGAATACCGACCAGCATCAGAACGGAGCCGGCGAGCGTGTACAGGAAGAACTTGATTGCCGCATACAGCTTCCTCGGCCCGCCCCAGACCCCAATGAGAAAATACATCGGCACCAGCATCACTTCCCAGAAAACGTAGAATACGAGAAAGTCGAGCGAAATAAATACCCCGATCATCCCGGTCTGGAGCAGGAGCATGAATGCGTAGTATTCCTTGACGCGCTCGGTGATCGCAGTCCACGAGGAGAGAATGGCGACCGTGCCCAGCAGTGTGGTCAGAAGCACGAGCAGCATGCTGATGCCGTCGATCCCCAGCTTATAGTTGGCGCCGATCAGCGTGATCCAGGGGCGATTATAGACGAACCGGAAGCCCGAGGCTGTGTCAATGTACTTAGGATTGTTGAACGCAGTCAGGAGGGGGAGGGAGACCAGAAAGCCAAGAAAAGCCGCGATGTTTGCCGTCCACTTGATGGCTTTCACATTCTCCCGCGGGATGAGCATAATCACTACCATCCCGGCCAGGGGGAGATAGCAGACTATGTTCAGAATGTTGTCCATGAAGAAGTCCATCGGTTCGTACTCCTCAGCTGTGAAAGGCCGAACGACCTCCCAGATCTAAAGCTTGAACAGCCCGTTGTAGTAAATCAGGATGAAAATCAGAATGCCGAAAACCGCCCCCAGCGCGTAGCGCTGCACCAGTCCCGTCTGAAGCGCCGTGGCGAATCGGTTCAGCGTCATGTTGATCCAGCCCACCAGATTCACCAGTCCATCCACCACATATGTGTCAAAGAGGCGGGATAACGTAGCCGTGCCTCGTGTCGTGGCGGCGGTGCCATTGACCGCGCCGTCCACGAACTTCGAGTCGACGAAGTAGCACGCGTTTCCGATATCCTTAGTGCGGTTCACAAACAAGGCGTCATAGAGCTCATCCACGTAGTACTTCTGGTGGATCAGAGTGTACAGGCCCTTAAACCGGTTTGCGATCCGATCAGGGATTCCCGGGTTGACCACATAGAGGCGGTAGGCGACGAAAATGCCGATCAGGGCGATCACCACGGACAGGCAAGTGAACAGAAACTCCTGGCCGGTCATGTGAACCGCGACCTCGTGCGCGGGTTCCGGCAGCCGCAAGACGGGCTCCAGAAAGCGCTCAAAGCTGTTCGACACCCCCGTCCAACCAGGCAGACCCACATACCCCCCTACAACCGACAATATCGCCAGCGCTGCCAGGGGATACACGACGCGCTTGGGTGACTCGCGAATGTGATGCCTGGTATGCTCATCCATGCGTTCTTCGCCCCAGAATGTCAGGAAGATGAGGCGGAACATGTAGAAGGCGGTCATACCGGCGCTGAGCCAGAGCAGCAGCCACACAAAGGGGTGCCCGTTGCTCCAGGCACGCCAGAGGATCTCATCTTTGCTGAAAAATCCTGCCAGACCCGGCACACCCGCGATGGTCAGCGTCCCGATCAGCATGGTCCAGTAGGTCCAGGGCAGATACTTGCGCAGTCCGCCCATCTTCCGCATGTCCTGCTCATGATGCATGGCCATGATGACCGAACCCGAACCAAGGAACAGGAGAGCCTTGAAGAAAGCATGCGTCATCAGGTGAAAGATTCCCCCGACGAACGCGCCCACGCCCAAGGCTGCAACCATGTAACCGATCTGGCTCACAGTGGAATAGGCCAGAACCCGCTTGATGTCCGTTTGCGCAACTCCGATGGTGGCGGCAAATATGGCCGTCACTGCACCCACGAGGGCGACAATTGCCATCGTTTCCGGAGCCCGGCTGAACAGGGCGTTGCACCGGGCGATCATATAGACACCCGCAGTGACCATGGTTGCCGCGTGAATGAGGGCGCTGACGGGGGTGGGACCCTCCATGGCGTCCGGCAACCAGACATAGAGTGGGATCTGCGCGCTTTTGCCTGTAGCTCCAATGAAAAGACAGAGCGTCGCCCAGAACAGGAATCCGTGTCCGTCCTGTGCCGGCAGGTTGGCAGCGCCGGCGAAAACCTTTTCAAAACGCAAGGAGCCGAAATGAACAAATATCAGCATCATGCCGAGTATGAACCCGGCATCGCCAATGCGGTTTACTATGAAAGCCTTTTTGCCGGCGTCACCCGCGCTCTTTTTGTCGAAGTAGAACCCGATCAGCAGGTACGAGCACAGCCCTACTCCTTCCCAACCTACGAACATCATCAGGAAGTTGTTCGCCAGCACCAGCGTGAGCATAGCGAACATAAAGAGATTCAAGTAAGAGAAGAAGCGGTAGTACCCGGTATCCTCCCACATGTAGCCGGTGGAATAAACATGGATCAGAAAGCCGACACCGGTCACGACCAGGATCATCACTGACGATAGGGGGTCCAGTTGAAGTCCCCAGGGAACTTCGAACGTCGCCCGCCCGCCGTCGGTAAGCGGCAATGCTCCGCTGCGAATCCAGGTGAAGAGATCCTTCGCATAGATCTCCCCTCCCTGCAAAACGAAAAGCTGGTAGATGGAGATCAGCGATATGACGAATGCCAAGCCCACCGAGAGGAGCGCAATCAGCGAGACCAGCTTTTTTCCAGGCTTTTCGCCTGTCGCCCGCAGCTTGATCAGCCCCACCAGGCCGATGAGCGCGCTGCCAGCCAACGGTAGAATCGGAACCAGCCATAAATATTCGAGCATAATTCCCTGCTTTGCCTCCGGGGCCTGAGTTCCAACAATTCCTCGAGGATTTCAGCCGAGTTGCTTGGGGATTCTCGCTGCAGACTCCCGATGGAGTTAAGGTCGAACCTAGCCCTGTTCCCGCTCGATCCGGCCTCCGACTGCTCTAAAGCGAATCACCTCAGGCAATAAGGAGAGACTAAGTAACATAGCGCACACACCGTGTCAATGAAAATACCCCACCTTATTCTCCGCGAGCTGGACCCCATCTTCACCTATGGTGAGGGGCAGGTCCGCGGCGGGACAAAGAGTGAAGGCCGACCTCAGCCACCCTGCGCGTCCGCATCCCGGCGCACCCGCTCCTGCAGTATCAGTTCGCGATAGATCCGCTCGATCTGCTCCCTGGTGCTGGCATAAGTGCCGGACGTATCGATGGTGTAGTCGGCCAGCCTGAGCTTTTCCGCCACCGGCATCTGCGCCGTAATGCGAAGCCTGGCGTCCTCGGCGCTCACCCCGCAACGATTCATGACGCGCGCCAGTTGGAGCGCCGGGTCGCAGGTGACAACAATAAGGCGATCCTGCATTTTGTAGAAGCCCGACTCCACCATCAGCGCGGCATCGACAATGACAATGCCGTCAAAACCCTTGTTCTCCAGTTCGAATGTCCGGCGCATGACTTCCGTCAGCACATCCGGATGGACGAGGGCATTCAGCAGCAACCGTTGTTCCGTCTGACGGAAAACGATATCGCCGAGAACCTTCCGATTAATCGTACCGTCGGGAGCAAGAATCCGGTTCCCGAAAGCCTGCACGACTTTGGCGTAGGTGGCAGTTCCAGGCGAAAACAGTTCGTGGGCAATCACATCAGCGTCGATCACGTGAGCACCCAATTCGGCGAAAACGCTCGACGCGTGGCTCTTTCCCGATGCAATGTTCCCTGTCAGACCGACCTGCAACATAGCCGTGTATCTTAACACAGGCCGCGAGACCGCCAAATCCTGAACCGAAGAAAAGAGCAAATTCGATGCAGAACACCCCCTTTGCAGTATCGCCGGCCATGCTGGCGCCTGCGAGGCTGGAAAATGGGTGTCCCGTCACCAGATTCCATGATATAAGCTGCCTCGGCCGGCAGGAGGGATCGCATGCGGATTCTGATTACGGGTGGCGCCGGATTTATTGCGTATCATCTGGCTGCCAGACTCCAGGATGAGCGCTTCGATGTCGTACTCCTGGACAATTTCAACAGTTTCTATGATCCGGCACTCAAGCGGAAGAATGTCCGTGACTTGGAGTCGCGCGGTCCCATCAAGCTCCACGAGACTGACATTCTCGACGTCGCACGCTTGCGGCGGACATTCGAAGAGACGCGCCCGCACGCGGTCGTTCATCTGGCAGCATGGGCGGGGGTGCGCCCTTCCCTGGAAAATCCGGAGATTTACGCCGGCGTGAACGTTTCCGGCACGCTAAACGTTCTTCAGTTGGCGCGCGCGTTCGAGGTGGAGAGCTTCATCTTCGGCTCTTCATCGTCGGTTTACGGCGGCAGCGAGCGTGTTCCCTTCTCCGAGGACGATCCGGTCGATCGGCCGGTTTCGCCCTATGCGGCAACCAAACGCGCCGGTGAATTGCTGTGTCATACTTACGCGTGCAACTACGCGATGCACATCACCTGCCTGCGGTTTTTCACCGTGTATGGCCCGCGCCAACGCCCCGAGATGGCGATTCATAAGTTCGCACAGCTGATGCAGGAGGGAAAGGAGATCCCCGTCTATGGCGACGGCGAGTCACGACGGGATTATACCTACGTGGACGACATCATCTCCGGGGTGGTCTCGGCCCTGCGCGTAAATCCCCGATTTGCGATCATCAATCTCGGCGAATCGCGCACGACCACCCTGTCGCAGCTGATTTCACTCCTGGAAGAGGCCTTGGGCAAAAGGGCTACACGGCGTCTTCTACCCGAGCAGCCCGGCGACATGCGCATCACCTATGCCGACATAAGCAGAGCCCGCCAGATTCTCGGATACCAGCCCACTACCCCGATCGAAGAAGGCATCCGCAAGTTTGCAGCCTGGTTCCTCAATAAAACCTAGGGCGATTGGGGATTTTGTCCGCGGATAGTGAGCCTCAGGTGTGTCTGAAATCCGACCCTCAATCCAAAGTTGCCAATGAAATCAGAGAATTTCCGCGATTGTCAGGGAGTGGCTTTGCTCATTGGCAACGACCACGGTCCGATTATCAGGCGCGACCTGGATCCCGACCGGGCCCTTCTCAACCTGAATGGTCGCCGCCTCCAATGAACTCAGATCCGTCGGCAGAACAGACACGGTGCGGGAATTTGTGTTCACGATGAAGACTCGCTTCCCGTCCGGACTGACGGCGACTCCGAAGGGGCTCTTGCCCACCGGGATGGTCACACGAACGGTGCCCAGCCGGACATCGATCACGGACAGGTCGTTCGACTGGCTGTTGGTTACAAACAGTCGCTCGCCGTCCGGTGTGATGGCAATGCCATCGGGTGTATTCCCGACCGGAATCTTCTGCGTTACCGTTTGCCGTGTTGGATCGACAGACCATACTTCGCTGGAACCGCCGTTGACTACGTACACCATCTCGGACGTGGGCGAGACGGCCAAGGCTATGGGTGACATCCCGACCTTTATGGTTGCCGTCATTCTGCGTTCCTGAATATCAATAATGTTCAACATACCCTCTTTGCTGCGGCCGAAGTTGGTCACGAATGCCCGGTATCCTCTCGGGCCAATGGCAACGGCAGTCGGTGCGCCACCGACCTTGATGTCTGCTTCGACTCGGAACGTTTCCAGATTCACGACGGCGACCGTACCCGTATCCCGGCAGGCAATAAACGCGGCCTTGCCTGCGTCGGCGAGCGCGATGCCCAGAGGTGCCTGTCCGACCGGGATGGCGCGCGTCACAGCCCGCTGCTTCAGGTCCACCTCGATCAGTTCACCCGTGCCGTAAGACGTCACATAGGCGAATTTGCCGTCGGGACTGAGCGCGAGAAAATTGGGGAATTCTCCGACTTTTTTGATGCTGACGGTTTTGCCGGAAACGGGTACCCCCAGAAGCAGGACGAAGGAAAGCAGATTACACTGTATCTTCTTCATATTCATATGACGTTTTCCCCGTATTTCCCGGTTCGGTGTTCAGGATTACGCCGCTTCCCACCCACGGAGCCCCTACGTCTATTTCGTAGCTGCCACCAAGCTGAATATTCCCTGGCGAGGCGAAGAAGGGCTTTTCAGCCCTTGAATCACTATCTGGCGGAAGCCCGTTTCAAAAAGCATCCGGATCATTTCTTCCTGGTCAAAATAAACACCATGCGCCTCGCCTGCGTTTCCCTGAATGAATCGCAGATGAAATCTCTGCCAGCCTCGGGCCACACTGTTCCCGAACGAGCGGGGCTCGATCACTTCGGCAAGGAGGAGATAGCCCTCATGGGCAAGGATGCGAAACGCTTCCTGCAGGAAGCGCTGGGCCTGTTGCCGGTGAAAATCGAAAATCGACACTGCGATCTCAGCGAAACCATCCGGGATGGGCCATCCCGGTTCCTCGAACTGCTGGAATTCGACGACCTGACCCAGATTCAGATAACGAGCTCTTTGACGGGCACGCTCCAGCAATGTGATGTTGGTGTCGAAGGATTGAATCTTTCCGAAAAAGGCCTTGCGCCCGGCCAGTCGTAAGGCAAGGGTCGCCGTATCGCTGAGAAGGTCCACAATCCTGGTCCGCCGGGTGTTGACGATGAAGTCGACGATCTGATCGATCGTGGCGTAATAGTCCAGGCCCGTGCGCCACTGAAACAGGCGCGCCACACCCTCTTCATAGGTGTCGATCTTGGCCGGCAGGCTGGCCAGAAACGGCCGCGCGCGAGGCGGGGAGAAATCGAACTTTTTCTGGAAATCAGGTCCGGTCTTCGCGGTTTTCACTGGTGTTACCGGGTCGGAAGCCTGACGTTCCGACTCTCAGGGTTCAGTTGATACATGACGTAATTTTCAGTCTTTACGCAAAGAGAATACCCATCCGCCCAATGGGGGTCAACATGAAGCATTCCCCAGATCTCGTCCCCCTTCTCGGCACAGATCCAACCGACATGGTTGCGTGGTGAGACTGCCGCCCTGTCCCAGTCAGTAAGATCCCCGTCATGATAGACAAACTGCTTGAGGGGGAGGCCGGAATCATACATCAAGGGAGCCAGTTGCCCCACATCAATCAGGATGCGGCTGCCGTCGTAGTGACTGCCGAGATAACTCAGCAACTCCTGTTGTTCCGAATCGAGGTATCGGTGCTCGAAGGACTCCGACAGCATGGGGCGCGATTCGCCTTCGAACACTGGCGCCTGCATGCTCAGGACGGCAAGCGCCAGCAGTGCCCAGCGATAGTGCCCGCCGGCCGCGGCTGCCAGGAGCAAGACCAATGCCGCCGCGGGAAGCAGAAGAATGCCGGGGCCGGGATAGACGAAGTGGTACTCCCAACGGCTTGGAAAAAGCCAGGAAATCCACGGCAGCAGAAAGACTGTAACGCAGCAGAGAACAGTCACCCGCTTGACCGCCTTCTCGTTGGCGAGGATAAGGCTGCCGAAGACGCCCACCGCCGGCAGCAGCAACGACGAATAGCGAACCCGATAAATCAAGCCCCAATAGAGAGCCGATATGTTCAGCGAACACGGCAGCCACAACAGAAAGTATGGCACAGCGCGCCGCAAACGGTCGCGCTCGAGCAGGCAATAGACCACTCCTGCCAGACCGATAAGCAGCGGTACGAGCGCGGCTGCCTGGGCTAGTTCCCCGAAATGATATAAGACCGAGAGGAAAGGGCGCCGGTAGGTCTCGTAGGGTGCCGGATTGCCCCTGGCCACACGCTGGAAGAAGCTGTCTCCCAGATGCGCATAGATGTAACCGAAATGTGCCATCACCGGCACGGCGAACACGCCGAGGTAGACTGCGATGGCTCTGAGCGCATGAGGTCGGGAGAACCGCCGGGCCCGCATGTCATAGACAATCAGCGCAACCGCTCCAGCGAGGAAGACCCACCCTTCGTACCGGCAGAGCGCGCCCAGCGCAGCCCAGATCGCCGGCAGCCAGGGCGAATCCCCTCCCCCGCGTGCACGCCATCGCAAGAGCCCATCCAATGCCAGGAGTGAAAAAAGCATGTAAACAGGCTCAGTTAGCGGAGCGCTCTGCAAAAACTGCAGATTGGGATTGGCGAGCAACATTGCGGCCGCGAAGAGCCCCGCCGGCACCGAACCGGTCAGGCGCATCGAAATGCGGTACACCAGCCACGCCGAGAGCGCAAATGCGCAAACCGACATCAGACTGGGGATCAATGCCGTCCGGTATTGGGAATCGATGAGCACGAACGGCAGATACAATAAATGGATCAACGGCAGCCAGTGCGCGCCCATCTGGGAATATCCCGGCGCCGTTGAGTCCACGATGCGGCGCGCCACCACAAGATGCGCTTTGGCATCGTAGTGCACCGTCGAGAGTCCATGGAGGTAATAGTATGCAAAGCTGCAAAGGCCGATGACGGCGCCGAGCAGCAGGATTCCTCGAGAGGCATACGCCTCGAATGGGTTCCGGGTTGAGGCCTCCATTGAATTCTCAACTCCTGCACTATCGTGGCCCGAAATTCGGGCTTTCGCCAGGTTGCTCATGCAGCTGTCGGTTCGACAAGAGACCGGCGACATGAAGTTCGATACCAGGCGCCGGCATCAGGGATAGATCTTGTAGAGCATACGCGGAAAAGCGATGGTCTCGCGCAGGTGGTCCAGCTTGCAGATCCACGCCACCGCGCGCTCGATGCCCATGCCGAATCCCGCGTGAGGAACGCTCCCGAACTTGCGCAGGTCGAGATACCATTGAAAGGCTTCCACAGGAAGTTGGTGCTCCCGGATCCTGCCGAGGAGCAGGTCATGATCGTGAATGCGCTGGCCGCCACCGATGATCTCCCCATACCCCTCCGGCGCGAGTACATCGACGCACAAAGCCACTTCCGGACGTTGTGGATCGGGCTGCATATAGAAGGCCTTCACCTTTGACGGATAGCGATGCACCATCACTGGAGCCGGAAACTGTTCCGAAAGGACCGTTTCATCGGTCCCGCCGAAGTCGCCGCCCCACTCGATTTCGGAACCGGCGGCTTTCAGCCTCTGCAGCGCATCATCATAGGAGAGCCTGGGAAACGGCCGTGAAATCGCCGCCAGACGCGAGATGTCGCGCTCAAGTGTTTCGAGCTCGTTCCTGCGCTTCGACAGAACTCGCTCGACAATGAAGCAGATCAGTCCTTCGGCGAGTTCCATGGTGTCTTCGAGCTCCGCAAAGGCAACTTCCGGCTCGACCATCCAGAACTCCATCAGGTGACGCCGCGTCTTGGATTTTTCGGCGCGGAAGGTCGGCCCGAAGCAGTAGACCTTGCCGAACGAGGCGGCCGTGGCCTCGTTGTAGAGCTGGCCGCTCTGCGTGAGGTAGGCTTTTTCATCAAAGTACTCCGTCTCAAACAGAGTTGTGGTTCCTTCACATGCGTTCGGGGTAAATATCGGCGTGTCGACCAGCGTAAATCCCTGGTCATCGAAATAGTCACGCGTGGCTTTGATGATCTCATGACGGACCTTGAGAATGGCATGCTGTCGCGTGCTGCGCAGCCAGAGGTGTCGGTTTTCCATCAGAAAGGCTGTGCCGTGCTCCTTGGGCGTTATAGGATAGCTTTCCGCAACCTGATGAATTTTGAATCCCGTAATGTCAATCTCATATCCACCTGGCGCGCGCTCGTCCCGGCGTACCGTGCCGTGAATCTCCAGGCTCGACTCCTGGGTGAGCTTGTCGAGCGCCTCAAACTGCCCGGGCGTGAAGTTGCCTCTGAAAGCGACACACTGAATGATCCCCGTCCCATCGCGCAGCAGGATGAACTGCAGCTTTCCGCTGCTGCGTTTGTTGTAAACCCAGCCGCGCAGCGTCACCTCGCTGCCCTCATGCGCAGCTATCTTTTCGACGTAAACAGCCTGCATTGTCGATCCTTTCTAGCCCGGGGCACTGGAACCTCCCCCCTGCATGGAGAAGACCATGTGCCCAGGCTCTTCGCCCCGTTGCCGGCAAAACTGGAGAAACAAAGAATAGTAGCTATCACGCAAAAACTGGGATTCTTTAAGTCCAAGCCTTGCAGCTCCTTCTCTGATTCCCTCCTCCGACCCCTCCAACTCCGCGTAGTTCCCGATGGGCGTCACGTCAAGAGCCACTTTGAGTTCCCCTGCGGGTCCTGAAGTCAAGGCCAGAGAAAACTCCTCCCGATACTTCTGGTAGCGGAACCAGACCTCCATGCCGAGCTGCCCGAGGATCCTGAGCATGGTGTCCGCACTATCCACCGGGGTTTCCAGTTCCTCGCGGCGCTTGAAGAGGGCAGATGGCTGCGGCCGACCCTTAAATGTAACAGATTCCTTCCCTTTCGTCTTGCGCACCCGCAACAGGCACCCCCGGGACCGCATTCGCCCATCGAGATAGTCCAAGACAAAGTTGTCCTCAAAATGGCGCGCAGACAGCAACGATGGATTCAGAAGCTGCAGCTTTTCGCGGAATTCATCGATATCGGCCAGCTCTATCTTTACTTCCGTTTCGACAGCCACATGCCCTCCCCGCCAAGAAGCTAATTTCTTGCTGCCTGCCAAAGCAAGCGGAAAAACCCGGTGGTTAAAAAATAGTTCGACTTTTTCAGCGTGCCACATGTCAAATGTTAATAGATGGAACGAGAACAGGCGAGGGGGCAGACAGGGCGGGTCAATGGGGAGCTCGGTTCCGTTTGGGCTCAGGACAGATCCTTGCCCGCCTCCCCCGACCATGTCCAGGAGACTGCCTGGGTGGCAGCAAGCCAAGGCGGCGACACCCTGGCCTTCAATCGTCTGGTGTTGAAATGGGAGAGAACGGTTTACAACGTGGCCCTGAGAATGCTTCAGGATCGAGACGAAGCGGCCGAAGCGACCCAGGAGGTTTTCCTGGCAGCCTTCAGGAACATCCGCCGCTTCCGTCAAGACTCGAAGTTCTCTACCTGGATTTACCGGATCGCGGTAAACCACTGTGTCTCGCGCGCCAGGCGGCGGCCTCAGGGAACTCATTTTTCACTCGACAGCGACGAGCAAGGGGCCCGGCCGGCCGAGCTGAGCATCACGGGCACTCAGGACGGCGAACTTTTGCGCGCGGAGAATCGGAGCCGGGTGCGCACGGCGCTCGCGTTCCTGCCGCCGGACCAACGGGCGGTCATCGAGCTCAAGTTTTTCCAGGAACTGACCTTCGAGGATATCGCAGCCATCCTCCAGGTCCCCCTGAGCACAATCAAATCGCGGCTCTACGCCGGCTTGGAGATATTGAAAGTCAGGCTGGGCGCCGCAGCCTGACTGGCTGGAGGACAAGAACATGACTTCGGAATGCAGCGAGCACCAGAAACATATCCCGCGATCCCTCGTCGGAGATCTGACTGTCGAAGAACAGCAGGCCCTGGATCTCCATCTGGCCGCGTGCCCGCCTTGCAAAGGGGAATACGGGCGCTACGCGGAAACACTGCGTTTGTTGCAGTCGACCGGCGATGAGCCCGTTCCCCGTCATTTCTTTGTCTATCCCCAGGAGCGCGGGGCTAATCCCTGGAAGCTGTTTCGTCAATTGATGCCCCGCTGGCAGGTGGCCATGGCATGCGTGACCGGATTGTTCGTGTTTTTCGCTATCGCAGCCATAGCCGGGCTCCAGATCCGATCCGATCAAGCCGGCTGGGCTGTGAGTTTCGGGCGCGGCAGTGCGACGGCCGCCATTGATGCCATTGCCCTCAAAGCCGACATCCTGAAAACTGCCGAGGACAGGAACCGGGAGGCCGCCCTGGGATGGATCAAAGACATGCGGTCTGAGATAGCCAACTCGCGCACGGAGTTGACGCAGCAGCAGCAGATCCAGCTCGTGGCAGCGTTGACCGGTCTGGAATCACGCCTCACTAACCGGATGGCGCTGACCACCGACGAAATCAGGACAGGCACGAAAGAGTCGATTGCTACCGTCTATCGGGCCGTGTCGCTGCAACACCAGGAGGACATGCAAACGATCAGTGCGCGCGTCGACAGAGTTGCTGCGGATGGTGAGGTCAGCGCCAGGCGGACCGACGCAATCCTGGACATGTTGCTCCAGTTTCCCAACTTGAGCCTTAAACCAACCGGAGAGCAAAAATGAAAAAGTACAGCGCCTCTTTTTTGATCCTTGCCTGCCTGGGAACACTCTCCTGGGCCCAAGGAAACAAGGAACTGTTTGATACGCAAAAATCCGCACAGGAACTCGAAATCATGAAGGGCATCCTGAGCACTACGCTCGGCTATGTCGCACAGGCAAGCCCGGATCAGGGTGTGACAGCAACTGCCTCCGGGCGAGGCCGCGTTTCCGTAAACCCACAGCTTGGCTATAGCTTCTACCCCCGTATCTCCGCTTTCTATTTATATGGTCAGGGAGCCGTGTTCGTAGTTCCCTCCTCCTCCCTGCGCGTGACCGGCTCCTCAGGGTTCTGGGGCGCCCTCGGATCAGGCCTGGGATCAGGCACTGGCTCCGGCATCATGAGCAGTCCGTTTCCTCCCACGCCAGCGCTGGCACCAACCCCAAAACCAGCGACGGTTCCAGCCCTACCCCAACCGCCTCCTCCGCCAATTGCCCAGAGCGGGGAGCAGGCTTACAAGCAAGCTATGGATGCTTATGCGGCGCAGGTCAAGGCTCTCGAGCAGCGCCTCAAGGAAGTAGAGGCGCAATACGCCAAGAGCATGGAGACAATGAAAGCGGCGGAGTTGACACGCCAAGCGAGCCTCGCCCAATTTCAGCAGCAGGTCGAAAAGGACCGCAAAGAGTTGGAAGCCAGACGAAGCAAGGTCATTGAGGATATCGGAAAAATGAAGGCGAGTCTCATCGAGACCCTGGCAAATTATGGAGACTCGCTGACCACGGTGAAACCCAGTGAGTACGTCAGCATCGTGATCACGATCGACGGTTACGAAGGCACCCATGTTGTCTCGGTGCAGAAATCGTGGATCACGGACTACAAAGCCGGCAGGCTCACCATGGATGCATTCAAGCAGAAGGCTCTGCAGTACAACGAGTAGTTCCAATTTCTGATTTTGGGTTGCGGATTTGGGAGTCGCGAAAAGAGGCGGCGGGCAGAAATGCCGGCCGCCTCGTTCTATCCGGCCAATCCAGAATCCCATCAGAGCGGAAGTGCCAGCGGGGAAAAATGATAGATGGACGTCCGCATGATTCGCTCCCTGGTGAAACAGGAGACGTCTCGAATTTCCGGCTTTCAGGCGGCCATTCCGGGTGTTACGCCGGAAATTCGAAGGGTTCCCTTTTCACACGCGGTGTTTGCGCAGCATTACGCCGCATTCGCGTAACAGGGCCATGGCACGCTCGTTGAGGGGATAATCCTGATTGTAGATAACCTCAACGATACCGCTGTTGATGATCATTTTTGTGCAGAGCAGACACGGGGCAAATGTGGTGTAGAGCGTCGCCCCCTTCAGGCTGGTTCCGTGATACGCCGCTTGCGTGATGGCGTTTTCCTCACCATGGCAGCACAAACACTCCTCCAGCGACGTGCCGCTCTGGGCCATGCTGTTGCACCTGGGACAACCGCCCTCATTGCAGTTCTTGGCGCCGCGCGGCGTGCCATTGTAACCGGTTGAAATCACTCGCCGATCCCGGACGATGAGCGCGGCCACCTTGCGCTTGATGCAGTTGCTGCGCGAGGCCACAACCTTAGCGATGCTCAGGAAGTACTCATCCCAGTCAGGGCGATCGAAGTTGCTCATCAACGCCGGCAAAATCTCGTCCAGCTTGTGGTGAAGTTCCTCGACAGTCCCGTCATTGTTGACCACGACGTCGGCCAGACGCCGGGTCGCAAGCAGTTGCTGGTTTGCCGGATCCGCGTTCTGCAGTTCCCTTTCCTCTTCCTGAACGAACTGCTCGAACGTCAGCGCCGCTCCCTCCCTGCCCCGCAAACAGCTGCGTTCGAACCTGACAACCTGATTGGCATCGACCGCCATCAGCATGAAGCCTTTGCGCCGCCTCAGGACCTCCACCTCCGTCGGATTGCGGATGGAGTCGATGACGTGATTGCGGTCATGACCCAGCTGAACCAGGATGCGCTCTGCCAGCGCGCACGCACCAAACCGGCTGCGAAGCTCGTTTCCGACCTCGATCAGCACTTCGCGGGTGATCTCCTCGCCGCGTTTCCTCGCCTCGTCACGAATCTCGTCGGAAAGCGAATGGTACTCGAATCCCCGGCTCACCAGATACTGGCAGACTTCGGTCTTGCCGGCCCCGTTCTTGCCCGTCAACCCAATGATCATATCCCCTCTCATCCCGGAACAGCCCCGCAAACCAACGCCAGCCCCAACAGCTCACCGCAAGAACGCCAGAGGACACGAAACAAATTCGAGCCTCAATCCAGATCTTTCTGCGCCCTGTGCGTCGAGCATCTGCTTTTCATTGCTATTTCCGGATCAGCCGTCATCCGTCATTGAGCTGCGCCATCGAGTCCCAGCATCGCGGCATTTTCTTCCATGGCTCGAATGCAGAATGTGATGTGCTCATCCAGATCCACCCCGAGCTCCTCGGCTCCTTTATAGATGTCGTCGCGATTGACCGCGCGCGCGAACGCCTTGTCCTTGAGTTTCTTGCGCACCGACCTGGCCTCCATGCCTATTATCGACTTCCCCGGACGCACCAGTGCGCTGGCCACAAGAAACCCCGCCAGCTCGTCGCAGGCATAGATGGCCTTGCACAGAAGGTTGTGGCGGGGCAGCTTCAGCTCGCCGACATGTGAAGAAATGGCGTAGATAGTCTCTTCCGGATATCCGCGCTGCCGGAGAATCTCAGCCCCCTTGTTGGGATGGTCGGGCATGGTGGGGTACATCTCATAGTCAAAGTCATGAAGCAATCCCACGATTCCCCAGACTTCGGGGTCTTCGCCATATTTCTTCGCATAGGCCCGCATCAAGGTTTCGACGGCCAGCGCGTGTTTGCGCAAACTGTCGCTCTTGGTACACTCCGTAAGCAACTCCCATGACATTTCTCTATTCACAGCCATCGACATCTCCTACTAAAAGGTGGTGACGGGATACATGTCTCCCGATTCCGTCGCCCGACAATAGAGCGTTTCACAGACCGGATGCTTCCGCCACTGATATCGTGACCGCGCAATCCAGGAAAAGCGTATCCTATCACCAGGTTCCTTCCTGACCGAGAAGTTAGGAAATTGACATCCTTTCACTCCATTTCCGACACTATCGGCGGTTAATCGTATAGCAGGTAGGGGCGGCGCTGTGTGCGGAAATGCGCTACGTCCTGCTGCCAACTCCGGCGGATATCTTCCAGTGGAGTCCCGGCCTCGATCTGCCGCGGAATGGAATTTCCGCCGCACAGGATCTCGATCGGCATTTTCTGGGATTCATACTCATAAGGCGGCTGCCGCCATTGGAACAAGTCCGCATAGAGCGCTCTGAGACCCGAAATAACTGCGATTCCCGTCAGGAAAGGCTCGAAGATATCACGTTTCCGGACGTAGATCTGGACGCCTCCACACATCACGCGCGCGAACTTTTGAAAGGTTGGTTCGAAGTAGGCGGGGCGGAAAACAACTCCGGGGAGTTGCAGCGCGTTCAGCCTCCCTGCCAGCGAACGGGCGTTGACATAGGGAGCGCCGACAAACTCGAAGGGGCGTGTGGTTCCACGACCTTCGGACAGCATCGTGCCTTCAACGAGCACCATTCCAGGATAGACGGTTGCAGAATCCAATGTCGGAAGATTGGGAGAAGGCATGACCCAGGGCAGATCCGTATGGTCAAACCACTGGCTGCGGCGCCATCCTTGCATGGGAACCACAGTCAGGGGACACCCAATGCCGAATTCCGAGTTCAGCAGCAGAGCAAGCTCCCCAACCGTCATTCCGTGGCGCATCGGCACTCGATACAATCCCACGAAGGAACTGAATTCCGGATCAAGGAGGCTGCCTTCGACCTGAGCCCCATTAATGGGATTGGGCCGGTCCAGCACCACCATGGATTTCCCATATCGGGCGCAGGCCTCCATGCAGTAGGCCATGGTATGGATAAAAGTGTAGACGCGCGTCCCGACATCCTGAAGATCGAAGATCAGAATGTCGAGATCGCTCAGCATTTCTTCCGTGGGCCGCCGCGTTTCACCATAGAGGCTATGCACCGGAAGGCGCGTGTCCGGGTCGAGGTAAGAAGCAGACTCCACCATGTTGTCCTGTTTCTCACCCCGCGCGCCGTGCTGAGGCCCGAAAAGAGAGACAAGATGGAATGATCTCTCGCCCTGCAGAGCATCTGCCGTGTGCTGAAGGCTGGGAAGAATCGAAGCCGGATGCACCACCGCCCCGACCCGTGCCCCTGCGAGGATCTGCTTCCGCTCTCGCAGCAAGATTTCAATCCCCGGACGAACCGTCATCGATTCGAACCCCTCGCCAGGGCGCCAAAAGGTCGCCCCGCACAATGCAATCTGATAAACTTATTTGTAAACTGATTGAACACATAAGAATATCAGAAAGGAGACCAATCCCGCCCATAGAACTCCAACCCAAATGCGACATGCACGAATCCGCGGCAAGTCCCGGAGAATTGCCGTCCATCTCTTCAGCCCAAAAGTGCTTGACTGCTGCAATTCGTTATATTTCAATAACACTCGCTTAGCGCCGTGTACCTTGGGAATGGAGTAACTGCCGGGTGTCGAGAAATGAGTCCGAGCCATGTTATTGCCACTCGACCTGAGATTGGTTGCTCTCGACGTATTCCCTCCCGGTACTGCCGTTTGCGCCGAGCCAGCTTTTGACAGCCGGGAATGATTGATGGAACATACACTCGTTCTCAATGCCAGCTATGAGCCCCTCAACATCATCCCCTGGAAGCGGGCCATCACCTTGCTCTTCCAGGGCAAGGTGGAGGTATTGGCCGAGTACGACCGTGAAATCCGCAGCATAAGCTTCACGATCAAGATGCCGAGCGTGCTCCGTCTCCTGAAATACGTCCGGATGCGAAAGCGCTTCCAGCACATCAAGTTCAGCAGGGCCAATATCTACGCCAGGGATTTGCACACTTGCCAATATTGCGGCACAAAGTGCTCCACGGAAGACCTGACATTTGATCATGTCATCCCTGTCGTCAAAGGGGGAAGCAAGACCTGGGATAATATTGTCACCTGCTGCTTCGAGTGCAACCATCGGAAGGGGGGGCAAACCCCCGAAGAGGCAGGTATGCGGTTGATCCGGCGTCCGAAAGAACCCGACTGGGTTCCTAACATGCTGCGCATCACCATCGGCTTCAAGAGCGCCCCTGAGTCCTGGCGTGATTATTTCTATTGGAATGTGGAGTTAGATGGAGATACCTGAGGTATTACATCATCTGTTTGTTGTGCCTCTGACTGAAAGGGGGCCATCCCGATTTCCTGTCATCGTGCATCTCGATCACAGCGATGACCGAAAAGGGGAATGTTCCTTTTTTCATAGGTCGTGAAGCCGCCGGTCAACTAGAAGTTGTGCTTGCGGCCTTCGGTTCTGGCAAGGAAGCGAACCGGGGTAAAGCGGCCGATCAACCCGGCCTCAAATGCGAGTCGGTAGAATCGATCAAGGCCCTCTATGTGCTCCGGCCCCATCGTATGATCAAGATTGCGCTGAAGGTATTTCTCGAGAAATGGTGCCGGCAGACTCAGCGTGCGTGAGTAGCTGGCGGCGATTTCCCCGATGCGTTCCAATCCCCAATCTCTCGCCTCCTGGAAGATCTCGGCCAGACCATCCGATGGCAGGACTTCTGGTCTGCAGGCCCAGAAAGCGAAAACAAACGGCCGCCCCTGCCAATCCCGCCACGCCGCGGCAAGATCCATGATCTGATATTGGTCGGTTGAGCACCGGAGAGCGGCATCCCCGATAATGAGCGCCGCATCGCACCTGCGAAGCATTTCCGCAACACTGGGTTCGTGAGGGACGAACTCCGGCTGAATTCCCATTCTGGATTGGAGCAACAGCTTAACCAGTGCTACCGAGGTGCGCGAACTGGTATCCAAGGCAACGGATCGGATGCTCGCGACACCATAAGGGCGAACCAGCAGAACGCTGCGCACCTCGTTGGAAGCTGCGATGGCCACGTCCGGAATCACATGGAGGTTGGGGATTCGTTGGTATTCGATGGTGGGGATCAGACCGATATCGGCTTCTCCCCTGGCAAGCTGCTCCGCACATCCTGCCGGAGAAGCAGGCAGGATCCGGAACCTGTGTCGAGCAGGACCATGCAAGAAAAACCACCCCAGAGGTGCCGCGTTCAGGTAATGGACGAGTGAAATCCGGAGGCTCAAAACTCTGCCCTCCCGAGGAAAAGGCGGAAATAGGACCCAGGGACGCGAAACAATTACGGTGACCAATTATAGAGAATGAAGACCTCCAAAGCCACAAAGACCTCAAGCGAGCAGCCTCAAATTCCTACCGATCTTCGAGATGCTTGGGATCTTAGGGCCAAGGCGATGAGAATATGGACAAAAGCGGAGAAGACCAGGCACGGGCGGCCATAGAATTGTCGTTGGTTCCGGGTGTGGGCACGCTGGCCCAATGCAGCCTGTGGAAAGCCTGCCCCCGGCTGCCGGAATTGCTCGGCATGAGCGGTCGCGAGCTCGAATCATTTGGCGTGCCGCCGGAGGCCGGCGTTGCGATCAGTACCCGCCGCTATCGTCCGATGGCAGAGGAGATCATCGACTGGGCCCATCGTGAGAAGTGCCGGTTGCTTGTGCGCGGCGGGATCAGTTACCCGATGCTCCTGAATGAAATATACGACCCCCCTCTCATCCTTTACTGCCGCGGAAATCTTGAGATTCTGGGCCTGCCGGCCGTGGCGATTGTGGGTACACGCCGGCCGACCTATTATGGCTTGCAGATGGCACAAGGATTGGCTTGCGATCTGGCCAAGCGGGATGTGGTCATCGTCAGCGGCTTGGCTCGAGGGATCGATGCCGCCGCTCATCGGGGCTGCCTGGAAACGGGAGGTCGAACGGTCGCAGTGCTCGGATGCGGGATCGATGTCGTGTACCCGCGTGAGCATCGCCAGTTGACGCAGCAAATTGCCGAGAGCGGGCTGCTCATTTCAGAGTTTCCACCCGGAACATCACCGGCACCGCAAAACTTTCCGGTGCGAAATCGCATCATTAGTGGGGTGTCGTTGGGAACAGTGATCGTGGAGGCAAGTGAGTACAGTGGATCCTTGATTACGGCGCGGCTGGCCATGGAACAGAATCGCGAGGTTTTTGCGGTTCCGGGGAATCTCACGTCGCCACAGAGTTTTGGACCGAACTATTTGATCAAGCAGGGAGGGAAACTTGTTCAGGTTTGGCGGGATATTGTCGAAGAGCTTCCAGCAGAGGTGCGTCATGGAATCCTGGCCAGGGAAGATTCCCGACCCTGTCGGGCGCCGGAACTCGAACTTGCCACCGCAGAAGAGAGTAACATTGTTGAGATGCTGGCCTACGATCAGGCGACCCAGTTCGACAGGATCCTGCAGAAGAGCGGCATGAATATTCCGGATCTGAGTGAGTTGCTGTTGAACCTTGAAATGAAAGGCCGGATCCGGCAGGTGCCCGGCAACCTCTTCATCAGGGTCGCCAGGCGCGAAGAATGATTTTGTTTGGAATTTTGGGAATCACTGGTATAGTCTGCGCCCTCTTATGGCAAACTCACTGGTAATCGTCGAATCGCCGGCCAAAGCCAAGACCATCAAGAAATACCTTGGCAGGGGTTTTGACGTTAAGGCTTCCGTCGGACACATCAAGGACCTGCCCAAAAACAAGCTGGGTGTCGATGTCGACGATGATTTCACGCCCCACTACGGCATCATCCCCTCCAAAGAAAAGGTGGTCCGGGAACTCCGGGCTGCCGCTAAGACCTCCAAGGTCATCTATCTAGCGGCAGACCCTGATCGTGAAGGAGAGGCGATCTGCCAGCATCTGGCCGAAGAACTGGGCAGCAAGTCGAAGGAAATCTATCGGGTCCTGTTTCACGAGATCACCAGGAACGCGATCGAAGAAGCATTCCAGCATCCCGGGCGGGTCAACGCCCACAAGGTAGAAGCCCAACTGGCGCGCCGCATTCTGGACCGCCTTGTCGGCTACAAGATCAGCCCCTTACTCTGGGACAAGGTCAGGCGGGGCTTGTCCGCGGGCCGCGTCCAGACAGTAGCCTTGCGCATGATCGTAGATCGGGAGCAGGAAATTCGAGCGTTCAAGTCGGAAGAATACTGGAATCTGGCCGCGCGCCTCGGCGGCCACGTTCCCCCGGAGTTCACCGCCAAGGCCACCAGCGTAAATGGAGAGAAATGGAAAGTCAGCGACGGAGAGACGGCGCATGCGATTGTCGAGGAATTGCGCGGGGCCGCATTTGTGGTCCAGAAGATTCACCGCAGAGAAAAAAAGCGCTATCCCGTGCCTCCCTTCATCACCAGCAACCTGCAACAGGAGGCTGCGCACACGCTGAGCTTTACCGTCAAAAAGACGATGCTCCTGGCGCAGAGGCTGTATGAAGGAGTCGAGATCGGGGAGGAAGGGGCCGTCGGGCTGATAACCTACATGCGCACGGACTCCACGCGTGTCGCTGAGACCGCACTGAGCGAGGTGCGCGACTTGATCCGGAGCCAGTACGGGCAATCCTATCTGCCGCATCATCCGATTTACTACAAATCAAAAAAGACGGCTCAGGAAGCACATGAAGCCATTCGCCCGACGTCGGCGGCGCGCTCTCCGGAAGGCCTCGAGCATCTACTGGAACCGGACCTCTGGAAGCTTTACAGGCTGATCTGGCAGAGGTTTGTTGCTTCCCAAATGAGCCCTGCCCTTTTTGATCAGACAGACGTCGTCATCGAGGCGGGCCGAGTGGAATTCAAGGCCACCGGATCGGTGCTCAAGTTCGACGGTTTCCTGGCTGTCTACCGGGAGGCCAAACCTGCGGCAAGCAAGCCTGAAGCGCAGGCTGAAGACCAGGAAGCCCTGTTGCCGGAGCTTGCCGAAGGCGAGCACCTGGAAGTCAAAGCCCTGCAACCGACGCAGCACTTCACCCAACCACCTCCGCGATACAACGAAGCCAGCCTGGTTAAATCCCTGGAAGCGCGCGGCATCGGACGTCCCAGCACCTATGCTTCCATCCTCAGCACTATTCAAGACCGCGAATACGTCCACAAGCGACAGGGGAGATTCTATCCGACCGAGACTGGCGAATTGGTGGTAGATCTGCTGATCGAGAGCTTCAGGGACATATTCGACTACGAATACACGGCCCGCATGGAGGACCATCTGGACCGGATCGAATCGGGACGCGAACGATGGCAGGATGCCATGCGCAGCTTCTGGCAGCGCTTCTCGCAACGACTCGCCGCCGCCGTAACCCACATGCGGGACGTCAAAACCGAGGAGATCCCCACCGACGAAGTCTGCGAGAAGTGCGGCAGCGGCATGGTGATCAAGTGGGGCAAGTTCGGGCGTTTCATGGCCTGCTCTGCCTACCCGGAATGCAAAAACACCCGCGAGATTCCGAAGAACGGCACCGAGGCCGGTACCGATGCGCCGGAGGTCGAAGAGATCGAGTGCGAAAAATGCGGCCGGCCGATGGTCCTGAAAAGGGGCCGTTTCGGCGAGTTCCTCGCCTGCTCCGGCTATCCCGAATGCCGCAACACCAAGAAGATCGTAACCGGGACCGATTCCGTCGAGGTCAAACAGGACATCCCACTCGAAGAAAAATGTCCCGTGTGCGGGAAGCACCTGGCCGTCAAGCACGGGCGTTTTGGCGCATACACGGCCTGCAGCGACTACCCGAACTGCAAGTACATCAAGCTTAAAACCACGGGTGTCCAGTGCCCCCGGGGCTGCGGCGGGGAGATCGTGGAGCGGAAGTCCCGGCGCGGCAAGACCTTCTACGGCTGCTCCAATTACCCCGAGTGCGACTTTGTGCTTTGGAACAAGCCGGTGGCCAAACCGTGCCCAAAATGCAGCGCGGCTTTTACTGTTGTAAAAACCACCAAGCGCTCGGGCACCTTGCGGTTCTGCAACGACAGGAAATGCGGCTTTAAAGAACCCTACGAGGAAGAGTAGGCCTTCGCTTCATCGAGTCTTCGGGACATCCACATCTCTTTGTGGCGGCGTGCACCAAGAGCCTGCCGCACACGCAAGGGATATAACAGAGCAGATCAACGGCCTGTCAGCCTGCGCTCCAGCTTCGGCAGCACGGCAAGCACCAGTTTCCCCACTTTCTCCATGCTCGCGGCACTGATCTTATCCAGGGTGTCGCCCTCCGTGTGCCACGGGGTGTAGTTCAAATCGATAATGTCCACGCAGGGAATCTTGACATCGAGGAACGGTATGTGATCGTCCTCCACGGCAGACGGTGTGTTAGAGAGAATATCGCGGAAGCCCTCCTCGACGGCCGTATTCCAGACGAGATCCATCAACCAAGGTGTGGAGTTGGTATCTTTGAGCAGATCGAGGTTTTTATCGCCGATCATGTCCAGGAGGATGAGAGCACGCACCTTAGGGGCCGTTCCCTCTTCCTGCCATCGTTTGGCGAGGTGCCGGCTGCCATAGGTACTGTCGAATGTGCTCCAATCGATGAAGGCCTCTTCGCCGTCGAGAAAGAGGAACCAATAATCAAAACTGTCCTTCCTGGCGGCAAGCACCCGGGCCAGTTCCAGCAGCAAACCCGTGCTGCTTCCCGCGTCGTTGGCACCGACAAAGCGCACCTTCTCGAAGTACTTGGTGTCGTAGTGACTCGCCATCGCGATGATGCTGTCGCCCCCCAATTTCTTGCGCGCGATGAGATTGACCATCTTCTTCGGTCCATAGGGGGTGGCCGCTTCAAAAGTGTCCTTCTCGACCTGATAGCCGAAGCCTTCGAGTTGCCGGACCAGGTACTCCCGGCACCGTTCCAGCGCTTCGGATCCCGGCGGACGGGGTCCGAATGCAACCTGGGCGCGGACATGCTCCATGGCTTTTTCGCCGCTTAATGGCGGCGTTGCTGCGCTCGGAGACTGGGCGCAAGCGGCGGAAGCGAACATCACCAGAATCAGATGAATGCGGATTGCGTTGCGCATGATTCCTCCAGAATTGCGTTGCCTGCCGCGCCAAGTATATCACCGCATGGGCCGCACCGCTTCAGCAACCACCATTATAGGACATGCACTCAGATCGTCGTGGCGTGTTTCAACCGTTTCATGGCCTGGGCGGACCCGGGTCGCCGCATAGGCGCATATCAGAAATCTCAACAGAGAGCGGGGGGCATGCAGAGAAAGACACATTGAAAACACCACATTCCTCGGCAATCTCAGCGATCTCTGCGTTGGGATTTTTGGAGCCGCGGAACTCGCCTTCGGCATCGTTGCGGCACGTCCGTGCCTGTGGTACTATCACTATCTTTTTGAACTCATACATATGACCCCTTCTGAAAGGAGCCTTCTATGAGGGTTTACGAGAGTGAATCCATACGGAATGTCGCGATCATCGGGCATGGCACTTCAGGCAAGACATCTCTGACTTCGGCCATGCTGTTCGATGCCGGCGCCATCAATCGGCTTGCCCGTGTCGAGGACGGGAACACAGTTACCGACTACGAAGAGGAGGAAATTGAACGCAAGATCTCCATAAGCAGCGCATTGGCTTATTGCGAGTGGAACAAGAAGAAAATCAACATCCTCGATACGCCGGGGTATCGCCCCTTCCTGACGGATACCAAGCTGGTTCTGCGCGCCGCCGATGCGGCTGTCGTTGTCATCGATGCCGTCGCAGGAGTGGAGGTTCAGACCGAGAAGGTATGGGAATATGCAACGGAGTTCGATCTGCCGCGCATCCTGGTCATCAACAAAATGGATCGTGACAATGCCAGCTTTGAGCGGGCGCTGGCTTCAATTGAAGAGGCCTTCGGCCGCTCCGGGGTTCCGATCCAGCTTCCCATCGGCTCCGAACGCGAGTTCACGGGTGTGATCGATATCCTCGCCGGCAAGGCCTATCGCTTCGAGAGAGATGGGGCCGGAAAATTCCAGACCGCAGAGGTGCCAGCCGAGCATAAGGAAACACTGCAACAGGCGCGGGAAAAGCTGATCGAGATGGTGGCCGAGGGGAGCGACGAACTGATGGAGAAGTTTTTCGCCGAGGGTACGTTGTCGCCTTCCGATCTGCTGCAGGGCCTAAAAAAGAGCGTTCATGCCCGCAACCTGTTCCCCATCCTCTGCACGAGCGCCAATTTCAACATCGGCGTCCCGCAGATTTTGGACGCCATCGTGGACCTCCTTCCGCCTCCCGGCATCGAAAAGGTGGCCGGCATCAATCCCAAGACCAACGAACCGGTGGAACGCGACGTCAGCAGCAAGGACCCTTACGCCGCCTACGTGGTCAAGACAGTTGCGGACCCGTTTACCGGACGCATCAGCATTATCCGCCTCTACTCGGGCGTTATGCGGTCGGATACGACCTACAATAATCAAACCAAAGGCAAGCAGGAGAAGTTCGGCCCGCTCCAAGGCTTGCAGGGCAAGACCATGACTCCGGTGGGAGAGGTTCATGCAGGCGACTTCTTCGCCGTGACCAAGCTGCGGGAGACCAGCACGGGCGACACCCTCTGCGATCCTTCCCAGCCCATCCTGTTCCCTGCCGTGGAGATTCCCGAGCCGTCCATCACCTTCGCGATTGAACCCAAAGCCAGAGGGGACGAGGACAAGATCAGCAATGCCCTGGCACGCATCGCCGAGGAAGACCCGGCAATCAAATACAATCGCGATCCCCAAACCAAACAGCTGCTGCTGTCAGGCGCCGGCCAGCTCCACGTCGAAGTGACCGTCGCCAAAATGCGCAAGCGTTACGGCGTCGAGGTAATCCTGAAAACTCCCAAGGTCCCCTATCGCGAAACCATAAGGGGGAGGGCGGATGTCCAGGGGAGGCACAAGAAGCAGACCGGCGGTCACGGGCAATTCGGTGACTGCTGGATCAGGATGGAACCCTTGCCGCGCGGCGGGAGCTTCGAGTTCGTGGATGAGATCTTCGGCGGTTCCATTCCGCGGAACTTCATCCCTGCCGTGGAAAAGGGAGTCATCGAGTCGGCCGGGAGAGGCTATCTGGCCGGCTTCCCGGTGGTCGACTTTAAGGTCATCCTCTACGACGGCAGTTATCACCCCGTGGATTCATCGGAAATGGCATTCAAGATTGCCGGCAGCCTGGCATTCAAGAAAGCCATGGAACAGGCCCAGCCCGTCCTGCTCGAGCCCATCATGGATGTGGAGATCATCACCCCGCAGGAGTATGCCGGCGATTTGATGGGTGATCTGACCAGCAGGCGCGGAAGGCTTCAGGGCATGGACATGAAACGGGATATGCAGGTCATCAAAGCCGAGGTCCCCATGGCCGAAATGGTCACCTATGCGCCGGTCCTGACCTCGATGACCGGCGGTCGCGGCGTCTACCACATGGAGTTCTCACACTACGATGAAGTTCCGGCCCATATCGCCCAGAAGATCATCGAGGAAGCCAACAAGGACAAAAAGGCAGAGGAAGAATAAAACGACTCTATGTATCCAAAACTATTCGAATTGGGTCCGCTCGCGATCCACACCTACGGCCTGCTCCTGGCCCTGGCATTCATCGTCGGGATCTGGCTGGCAAGCCGCAACGCGGCCAAGGCAGGCCTGAATCCGGATTCCATCTGGAACCTCGGACTGATCATCATTTTCTCCGCCCTGGTCGGCGCCAAACTCCTGCTCTTCATATCGGACTACTCCTATTACTCGGAGAATCCTCGCGAGATTTTCTCGCTTGCCACTCTGCGGTCCAGCGGCGTTTATTACGGAGGCCTGCTGCTGGCCCTGGCAGCCTCGGCCTGGTATATGCGCAAGTCCAAGCTTCCGAGCTGGCAGGTGGCCGATATTACCGCCCCTGGAATCGCATTGGGGCAGTCGATTGGCCGCCTGGGATGCCTCTCGGCGGGCTGCTGTTACGGGAAGCCGACCCACATGCCCTGGGGCATCACTTTTACCAACCCGTACTCGGCTGAGAACGTCGGGGTGCCGCTCAATATCGCGCTCCATCCAACGCAGATCTATGAATCCGTGGGAACGTTGTTGCTGTTCATCTTTCTGATGTGGCGGCTGGGCAAGAAACATTTCACCGGGCAAATCATACTGGAGTATCTGATGTCATATGCGGCGCTGCGGTTCGTCATCGAGTTTTTCCGCGGCGACGAGGATCGGGGATTCGTGTTGCACGGCCTGCTGTCTATATCCCAATTCATAGGAATCTTGACGATTCTGGGAGCGGCGGCAGCCTTTTTCTATCTGCGGTATCGCCACCGTGAGGCGCCCGAGGTGTGATCGATCACAGCAAATGCTTCCAGGTTCCATCTGATGCCGCACGAGTCCGGCTGGACCGCTATCTGTTGGAACTGGAGCCGGGCCAAAGTCGTTCGCAGATACAAGGATGGATCCGCAGCGGAAGCGTTCTGGTCAACAACTCCCGGACAAAAACCGGCTATCTGCTGAGGCCGGGTGACGTCATTTCCCTCCAGCTGAAGCTCGCATCTCCACAGCTCCAGCCTCAGCCGGAGAACATCCCCCTCCATGTGATCTATCAGGATGAAGATCTCGCGGTGGTTGATAAACCCGCCGGGCTGGTCTGCCATGCCGGCGCCGGCGTGCCTTCAGGGACGCTGGTCAATGCGCTGCTGTACCACCTGGGCCCGCTGCAGACCGGAGACGCCTTGCGGCCAGGCATCGTCCACCGCCTCGACAAGCTTACCAGCGGCCTTCTGGTGATAGCCAAGAATCTGGAAACGCATCGGGCACTTGCGCGCCAGTTCAAGAGCCGCCAGGTGAAAAAAGAATACCTGGCTCTTGTCTACGGGCGTCCCATCCCGCCTGCGGGAACCATCGACATGCCGCTGGGTCGCGATCTCAGGGACAGAAAGAAGATCTCCGTACGCTCCCGGCGGCGGCGCGCAGCAGTCACTCACTATCGCGAAGCGGGGGATTATGGACCCTTTTCCCTGCTGCGCGTACGCATAGAGACCGGTCGAACCCATCAGATTCGAGTGCATCTCGCCCAGATGGGGCACCCGGTGGCAGGGGACATCCTCTATGGCGGCAACCGCTCAAGAAACCTGGCAGATGCACGGCTGCGATCGGCAGTCCGAGATCTGCGGCGGCACTTCCTGCATGCCCAACGGCTGGAATTCCGCCACCCTCGAACTGGAGAAAATCTCTCTTTCACCGCCGGGTTGCCGCCTGAGCTGACGGATTTTCTGATTCTGCTTCAACACCATAATTCAGAAGCAAATACTTAACCCAGAGGATGCAGTGGGCAGCAGAGGCGGCGACTGCGCTTGCCCAGACGCCATTCGTATGCTTCGTGTCGTTGTATGCTGCTTTTTGCCCGCAGTGTCTGAAGCGCAGCTTCATAAAGGCGCGGCTTGACTCGCCCGGGGCCGAAATTTATAATCCAAAAGCTAAGCTTATCATTGCTTAGAGATACGGGGAAAAGGATGCTGTCAATGTTGCGCTTCGGTCTGGCCGCTGCTTTCGGTTTTACCCTTGTCTTGCAGCCTTATGTGCAATCCAACCAGGGCCCCGGGCGCACCTCTGCGCAGTCGGACAAGCAGCGGCTTCCCGGTCGGATCTCGGACC
The DNA here is from genome assembly GCA_020072565.1 of Terriglobia bacterium. Classification (NCBI taxonomy): domain Bacteria; kingdom Pseudomonadati; phylum Acidobacteriota; class Terriglobia; species Terriglobia bacterium. The sequence goes on along the minus strand of JAIQGI010000002.1, from coordinate 81,397 downwards.
AAACCTACCGGGTTCCCGTCGATCTGGTCAATGTCTTCGTCTCGGTCTATAACAAGGACACCAAGTCTTTTGTAACCAATCTGGCGCGCGAAGATTTCACCGTGTACGAGGACGGGAAAAAGCAGGAGATCACCAATTTTGCGCGCGAAGCCAATCTTCCGCTGACATTGGGGCTGCTGGTCGACACCAGCAACAGTGTGGCACCCAAACTCAAATTTGAACAGGAGGCAGCGAGCAACTTTTTTTACACCGTGCTGAAACCAGGTGATCGGGCCATGCTGGTTGAGTTTGACTCTGCCGTGACAATGTCCCAGGACTTTACCAACGACCCAAACAAACTTGCCAAGCAGATCAAGTTGATGCAGGCCGCCGGCAACACCGCGCTCTACGATGCTATCGTCAGAACCTGCGACGAGAAACTGATTCGCGAGACCGGCCGCAAGGCCATCGTGATCTTGTCCGACGGAGACGATTCGGCAAGTACGGAAACTCTCGAGCGGGCTCGGCAGATGGCAGTAACCGCCGAAGCAACGATTTTTTCGATCAGTGTCAACCGCGGCGGATTTTTCGGGGTCGGCGGTGACACTAGGGCTGGAGACAAAGTATTGAGGCAGCTTGCCACCGAGACAGGCGGCCAAGCGCTCTTTCCCTTCCAGGTTGAGGAATTGGATAGCTCCTTCCGGGAGATCAGCCAAGAGCTACGCAGCCAATACAACATCGGCTATGTTTCCAGCAATCTCCTGCGGGACGGCGGCTATCGCAAGATCGAGGTCAAGGTGGCTGAAAAAAACCTGCAGCTCCACTATCGCAAGGGATACTTCGCTCCAACCGGCAAACAATGAGGGTCAGGCCACCTGGTGCTGCTCCCGCGGTTTGAGCAGGGTCGCTAAACCATCAAGCCGTTCCGGCGTCAGGTTCTCGCTCTTCAGAACCGTCTCAATCAACTTCTCGGGTCTTCCATCAAAAAAGCGCGATACCACATCCCTGACCTGATTTCTCGTCGCCTGCGCCCGGGACAGAAGCGGTCTGTAGTTGTAAGCGCGCCCGCAACGCTGGTGAATCAACACCCCTTTTTCCTCAAGAATGCCCATCAAAGTAAGGACGGTCGTATATGCCGTACGTTTCTGCAGCGATATCGCGATGCATACCTCCTTGACGGTCGCCGAACCCAGGTCCCAGATTATTTTCATTATCTGCAGCTCCTGGCGCGTGAGGATAATTGAGTCAAGGTCTTTTTTCATTCTCCCTCCAAACGCGAACGCAACCCTCGCAGTGGACAACCCGATCGAGCAGCCCCGAAACGATGCATGCTACTAATTACGTTCCAACCGCCTGTTCATTTCCCCCAAAACGCAGTCGGCGATGGCAAGCGGGGAATGATAATCGGAAGAACCGCCCCCAATACATGAGGTCGGCTACCGGCTCTTGGTTTCCCTCGGCCTGCCTCACCCTACTCACGGCCGGCGGCCGATTATTTTTTGGGCTTGGGCAATTCCTGGATGATCCCTTCGAGTTGCGAGGCCAGCATCGCACCCCGCGCGTCCGCAGTCAGGAAGCGCATTTCGTCGGCACTTTTCGCCCCGAGGTCGAGTTCGGCCGCGCGCTTCAGCTGATCCTGCTCGTATACGGCGCGCCGGTTCAGCTGTTGTTCGGGTCCTTCGCGCTGGAGGCGAAGCAGGGCCACCCCGGCAGCATCGATCGCCACGCGGTCCGCGGATGCCAGCACCACTTCGGGCATAGCCAGTTCACCTGCTTCGGGACCGCCGCTGGCAAACACCTGCATCGCATCCATGATGATGAGTTTTGGCTCGTAGGCGAGGTTCACCTCGGCAATCATGGCGCCCTGCTGGGATGACGAGTGCAACTCCCTCATGTAATTGTAGCCGGCATTGAGCCGGCCGAATTTTGCCACCAAGCCGATGGAATTCTTGAGGCTGGCGCTAAACACACCCCCGAACCGGTGGGTCTTCAGGTTGCAGATCTGAACCAGATAGGTGTCACGATCGAGGAACTTGGGAACTTCAATGCCTGCCTTCCAGTTGGAGCCCGGCAGATCCTCCTTGCGCCATTGCTCGGCCGGCAGGTCGTCGAGTGCCACCAAATTCAGATCAAGCTGCTGCGCCAGGCCAGGAACTCCCAGCTTATCCCATATGTCCAACGTCGATCCCATGCCGCTACGTTCGACAAGCGTAATGCGGCCGCAGTTGCGCTCTCTGAGGAAGCCGACGACCGCGCTGAGGGTGTCGGGATGAGTCGTCGCCGGAAACGGGTCAGGGCTGTTGAAGTTCGCCTTGAGGTAAAGGTCTCTGCCGCCGAAATCGATTCTCCCCAACAGGTTGAGCGCAGCCCCAATGGCAAGACGGCGTTCTGGGTTTCGAGCCAGGGCCAGCTGGGAATGGGGCGCCTCCTGCGCGGGATGGCCCCTGCGTGCCAGAGCAAAACCCGCGATCCCCAGGCCAGCCCGGTGCGCGAACTCGCGGCGCGTGACCGCGCCGGCAGAGGCGCTGAATTTCGTGAGTCGATTCATCGCGTCCATGTTATCCGGATGAGGGAGGCGATATGCAAGAGAAAGTATTTGTTTCCGGAAAAGCCCCCCTGCGCCGGGGAGCATTCACACGCATGAAAAGCGCGTGCTTTTCTGGTTGGCCAAGGCCGGCGTCGGGATCGCAATCGTGATCGCTGCCGACTTTGAGGACGGAGGTCCAACGTCACAAAGGATGAGGAGGCCATAGATCGGATGCTGCGGTATACTAAGGGCAACCTCTGGTTCCGGTTATCGTCGAAGGGAGCAGGATCCAGGTCGGTGACGACGGCGGAACGCGACACGTTTGATCCCCGCAGTTGCAGGGAAGGAGGCAAGTTCCGATTCCTGGCCGGAAGATGTCGGCCGGTCTTTTTCTTTCGGGCAGCCCGTGAATCAAGTCGTTCTTGCGCATTATCATGAAATCAACCTTAAAGGGAACAATCGGGGCTGGTTTGAGAACCGGCTCCACCAGCATGTGGAGTCTTTGCTCCACGATCTCGTCCATGACGGCGTGCGCCGCTATGCAGGACGTCTGCTGATAGCACTCAAACCGGATTCCCCACTTGCTGAGATCGAACGGCGCCTCCGATGGGTGTCCGGCATAGCCAACTTCGCGTTTACCTGGGAGGTGCCGGCGGATGTGGAATCCATCCTTGCGGGCGTGTCCTCTCTGATTCAGGCCAGGAAATTTGTCTCATTCAAGATCGACACGCGCCGCGGGACCAAGGACTTTCCGCTGAATTCACAGCAGCTCAACGAGAAGCTGGGACAGTTCGTCCAGAAGCTGACCGGTGCCGCAGTGCGCATGGAGAATCCCGACCTGACCTGTTACGTCGAAATCGTGGGCCCGCGCGCCTTTCTCTATTTCACCAAGATCCCGGGCTGCGGCGGATTGCCTGCTCAAACAGGCGGTAAGGTTCTCTGCCTGCTATCGGGGGGAATCGACTCTCCTGTAGCCGCCTATCGCCTGTTGCGCCGGGGGTGTCAGGTTCGGTTTGTCCATTACCACAGCTTCCCCCACACCACGACAGAGTCGCAGGATAAGGTCCGGCGCATCATCCGGGTGCTGGGACGCTACCAGCTGAAAGGGAAGCTTCACCTCATCCCTTTCGCGGAAGTGCAACGTGAAATTGTCGCCTTCGCGCCCCCACCTCTACGTGTTGTTCTGTACCGTCGCTTCATGGTCCGCATCGCGGAAGCAATGGCCCTCAGGGAGGGAGTGGGCGCTCTGGTGACCGGCGACAGTCTGGGCCAGGTGGCCAGTCAGACTCTCGAAAACCTGCGCGTCGTCTCGGCTGCAGCCACGGAGCTCCCGATCTTCCGGCCGCTCGTCGGGGACGACAAGGAGGATATCATCCGGGTGGCGCGCGAGATCGGCACTTATGAAATCAGCATCCTGCCGGACCAGGATTGCTGCACTCTCTTCGTACCGCGGCACCCCGAGACTATGGCAAGCTTGGAGCAGATTGCCAGGGCCGAGAGCCTGCTCGATCTGCCGCGCCTGACGGCCGCAGCCCTGGCCTCGGCGACCAGTGAAATGATCATGCCTGACTTTGCCGCCGTGCCGGCGCACACTTCCTGAGGAGAGGAGAGCCTCCCGGCCGCCTGGCACTGCAGATGGAAGATAAGGAGACCGATTCGAAGCGACCCGTCTCCATTCCGGACGCGATCGGGAGGAAACAGCAATGGCAAGCGCGCTTGATAGGATTGAAATCGTGCACGGGGACATCACCAGGCAACGAGTCGATGCCATCGTAAACGCCGCCAATACCTCCCTTCTTGGCGGCGGAGGTGTCGACGGCGCCATCCATCGCGCCGCGGGACCCGAGTTGCTGGAGGAATGCCGGCAACTCCATGGATGCGCGACCGGCGCCGCAAAAATCACGCGCGGGTATCGCCTTCCGGCTTCCTGGGTCATTCACACCGTCGGGCCCGTCTGGAAAGGCGGCGGTCACCGAGAAGACGAGCTCCTCGCCGACTGTTACCGGAACTGCCTCCTGCTTGCCCAAGAAAACAGATTGAAAACGGTCGCGTTTCCCTCTATCAGTACCGGCGCGTTCGGTTTCCCGGTCGACCGGGCCTGCAGAATCGCTCTGCGCGGGATCAGGAACTTCCTGGAACGGAGTGAGAATCCCGCCCAAGTGACTGTCGTCTGCTTCGATCAGAACACCCATGATGATTACACCAAGGCGCTGTCGGAAGCCCGATCGGCCCCCGAGGACTGAACCTTTCATTAGCTGATGCGGCCCGACCGGAACCTGACCGGCACAGAACAGATCGATAGACCATCGAGACGCCAGAGTCCCGAGCACTCCGGGCGGCACCCTGCCTCCGTCGGGGAAAACCAGTTCCGCCGAAACAGGACATTTTTTGGGTTGACACGACGATCTTTGATCTTATAATTGTTTCGAAATCAAGAAACATAGAAACCAGGTGACCGCCGATGAAGAGAAACAAGCAGACGTTGCGCAGAATCTTCGAAATGCAGTGTGAGATCTGTAAGGCGATGGGGCATCCCGTGCGCCTGGAAATCGTCGAGACCCTGAGCCAGGAAGAGGTGCCGGCCGCCGCTCTGCTGGAAGATCTTGAGACGTCCAAGGCCAACCTCTCCAAGCACATGGCGCTGCTGTTGCACGTCGGCATCGTCGAGCAGCGGCGCGAAGGCCGCCAGGTCTTTTACCGTCTCGCGCATCCGGAGATCCACGAGGCGTGTTCCATCATGCGTTCCATCCTCCATCGCCGCCTGAAAAAGGAAGAGCAGCTGGCTTCGGCTATCGGAGCACGCAGAGCACGGTAGTGACACGCCGTGCGCGAGTTTTCCGTGAGATAAACCTATGAAAACTGACGCGAGGTTTCTGATTTTTGTTCTTCTGGCCTGGGCCGCCGGCACCGTTCCCCTGCCGGCCCAGCAGCCGGGTCTCACTTTGGCCGAGGCTGTCAGCCGCGCCTTGGCCCACAATCCGGAACTGGCAATCGACGCGCCGGCGCAGGCCGCGGCACGCTCCGAGATCGATGCCGGTCGCGCGGGTTATCTGCCTCGCATCGATTTTGAGCAGTCTCTGACGGGAGGGAACAATCCCGTGTACGTCTTCGGTACGCTGTTGAACCAACGGCGTTTCACCGAGGCGAACTTCGCAATTCCCTCGCTCAACACGCCCGATCCGGTCATGAATCTGCAGTCGCGCGTGACCGGCCAGCAGATGATCTGGGACTTCGGCCGCACGGGCGCACGGGTGGAAACGGCCCGTCTGGGTTTGGCGCTCACCGAGCGCAGCCACGACGAGCACGTCAACCAGGTTCTGCTCGCCGTCTATGAGGCCTATTTCTCGGTGTCGCTCGCGGACAGCGCGCTCGAAACGGCGCGCATATCGCTGCGCTCCGCAGAGTCCATCGCAGGCCAGGCCCAGGCGCGTGTCGACAGCGGTCTCGCCGTCGAGTCCGACCTGCTTCGCAGCCAGGTCGTCCTGGCTTCCGCACGTCAGCAGGAGATCGAGGCGCGCGGCCGATTGGAGATGGCCCGTGCGGCGCTGAACCGCATCATGGGAGCTCCGCTCGAAGCTCCGTTCGGGGAGACATCCGCCCTGACACCCGTGTCACTTCCCCTCCCCTCGGAGGATGCGCTCCTCGCAGAGCAGCTCCGCCGGCGCCCGGACTATCAGCGCATGCTCACCGAAGTACGCCGGTCGGAACTCGAAACTCTTTCCCGCAAGACCGATCTTTTGCCGGTGCTGGGAGCGTTCGCCGGCTGGGAAATCGACAACCCTTCCTTCCGCGAGTACGGCGGCAATAACTGGACCGCCGGCATCAACCTGCGCTGGAACATCTTCGCCGGCGGCGCCGATACCGCCCAGCTTCACGCGGCACGGAATCGACAGGAGCAGAGCAAACGGCAGCTGGAGGCGCTCGAGTCGGCTCTTGCGCTCGAGCTGCATCAGACTTTGATCCAGGTGCGTTCGGCCGGGCAGCAGGTCGAGGCGATGCGCGCCGCCGAAGCTCAAAGCCTGGAAAGCCAGCGCATTCTGCAAAACCGGTATGAGGCCGGATTGGCCACCATGACCGACCTCCTGTCGGCCCAGACGGCTCGAGCCGTGGCGCGCACCGCTCTGGCCGAAGCCATCTACCGGTATCGTGTCAGCTACGCGCGCCTCGAGTTTGCCGCAGGAACGCTCAGCCCCACATCCACAGCCATGAATCAGTAAGAGGTTTCGGAACTATGCGTACCCAATTCGTGTATGGCTTTCTGATCATCGCCGGCGCCGCACTGCTGATTGCATGCAACGCTTCGGCGCCGCCTGCTCCCACCACAGGGCGCCCGGTTGCAGTCAGCGTCGTCAGCGCCGCCTATGTGACCGTACCCGCTGTGATTGAGGTACCCGGATCGGTGCAGCCCCGCAGTCGGGTAGCGCTCTCGGCCCAGATCAATGGATCCGTGCGTGAAGTGACAGTCCGATCCGGGGACACCGTGCGCGCAGGCCAGCTTCTTGTCACCCTCGATGCGCGCGATGCCGACGGCCAGAAGGCCGCCGCAGCAGCAGGCATCGATGAGGCCAGGGCCGCTCTCGAGGAAGCCCGCAAATCGGCGGAGATGTCGGCCAGCATGCGCGACGGCGCCAAAGCCGCGGCGGATCTGGCAAGCGCAACGTATGCACGCTATCAGAAGCTCTTCTCGGCACGCTCAGTCAGCCCCCAGGAGCTGGACGAAGTGCGGGCGCGCCGCGATGCCGCCTCAGCGGACCTCGCGGCCAGGGAGACGGTGGTAGCCGCTGCACAGGATCGGCTGCGCCAGGCTACGGCGAGGATAGCTCAAGCCGATGCTCAGGCAGCACGCGCCGATGTTGTGCTCGCTTGGACGCGGGTCAAGGCCCCGGCCGCCGGACGGATCGCGGAGAAGCTCGTAGACCCGGGAAGTGCGATTTTCCCGGGCAGCCCGCTGCTTGTCCTTGAGTCAACCGAAAATCCTCAGGTGCTCGCCGACATCCCGACCCGCCAGTCCCGACTTCTGCTCCGCGGCCTCGAAGTTCGGGTTTTTGACACGGGCGAGTCCACGGCCGTCGTCACCGGGCGCATCGCGGAGATCACTCCCCTCTCGAATCCGGCTTCGCACACCGTTCAGTTCAAGGTCGACCTCCCCGCAGGCTTCTCGGCGCTTGCGGGCCGTTTCGTCAAGGTGGCGGTGCCGTCGGGAGATCGTCCGGCGCTGCTGGTGCCCCGCCAGGCCGTGCGCGAAACGGGTCAGCTGACCGGGGTATTCGTCGTCGACAGCAGTTCCGTGGCACGCTTCCGGCTGGTCAAAGTTGTACCCTATGATGGGGAACGTATCGAGCTCCTGTCAGGCGTCGACCCGGGCGAGAAGATCATAGCCAATCCGGGAATCGAGATCCTTGACGGCACGCTCCTGGAGGTCCGCAAATGAGCAGGCCTCAGTTTGCCGGCAGGCTGGCCAAAGGCTTCATCCATTCAAAGCTCACCCCCCTGATCCTCATGGCTTCAGTTGCCATGGGCGTGGCCGCCGTCCTGCTGCTGCCGCGGGAAGAAGAGCCTCAGATCATCGTTCCGATGATCGATGTGTTCGTTGCCGTTCCGGGCGCCTCAGCCAAGGAGGTCGAAACCCGGGTCGCCAGGCCGATGGAGCGACTGCTGTGGGAAATTCCGGGCGTCGAGTATGTCTACAGCACCTCCAGCCCGGGAGGGGCATTGGCGATCGTCCGGTTTTATGTGGGTGAGGATGAGGAAAAGAGCATCGTCAGGTTGAACCAGAAGATGTTTGCCAACTTCGACCTGATTCCGCCGGGCGCTTCCCAGCCGCTGATCAAGCCGCGTTCGATTGATGACGTGCCATTTCTGGCGCTGACTTTGTGGAGCGATGAGATGGACGGCTATCAGATCCGCCGCGCCGCGGCCGAGTTGCGCAATGATCTGCAGAAAATCCCGGACATTTCTGCCACGGAACTCATCGGCGGCCAGCGGCGCGAACTGCGCGTCGAACTCGATCCGGTGCAGCTGGCAGCGTATGGGGTCAGCGGAACCCAGATCCGCGGCACGCTTTTAATGAACAACCGCGCCGCGGACGCCGGCACCCTCACCGGCCAGAACGAAGCGATCGCCGTGCGCCTCAACGGCTTTCTCAAAACCGCCGATGATCTGGCCGGCCTGGTAATCGGTGTCCACAATGCCCTGCCTGTGTATCTGCGCGATGTTGCCCGCATTGTCGACGGTCCGGAGGAACCAAGGGATTATGTCTTCTTTTCGCCGGGGCCCGCCGCCGCCGCGAAGGGGATCCCCGCGCCGGGGGGCACCGCACTGCGGCCGGCCAGCGCAAGCCCCCCGTCGGCGAGAGGCGAAAAGGATCTGATGCCGGCTGTGACGATATCGCTGGCAAAGCGCAAGGGCAAGAATGCCGTCATCCTGGCGGAAGCGGCCATCAAGCGCGCCGGGGAATTCCGTGCCCGCCATCTCCCTGCCTCCCTGCAGATGACCGTGACACGAAACTACGGCGAGACCGCAGCCGAAAAATCCAACGAACTGCTCCTGCACATGATGATCGCGGTCCTTTCCGTGACCGTGCTCATCTGGCTTATTCTCGGATTCAGGGAGGCGGGCGTCGTCGCAGTGGCCATTCCGGTAACCCTTGCTCTGACTCTGGTGGTTTTTCTGCTCTATGGATACACGCTCAACCGCATCACCTTGTTTGCGCTCATTTTCTCGATCGGCATCCTGGTCGATGATGCAATCGTGGTGATCGAGAACATCGTGCGCCACAAGCGCATGCCGCAGAACCGCAATCGCCGTTTCTCCGAGGTTGCGATTGAGGCGGTCGATGAGGTCGGCAATCCCACGATTCTGGCTACCTTTACGGTAATCGCCGCGATCCTGCCGATGGCCATGGTGCGTGGGCTGATGGGCCCTTACATGCGGCCCATTCCGATCGGAGCCTCGGCGGCAATGATTTTCTCGCTCCTGGTAGCCTTCGTCATTACGCCGTGGGCTGCCATCCGCCTCCTCAGGAATTCCGGACATCCGCATGCAACCGGGGAGCAGGACGACCGGAGCACGCGGCTCTACCGCAAGTTCATGTCATTTTTGCTGGCACGCCCGAGAAACCGGTGGGCTTTTCTGGCGCTGGTTTCGCTGCTGCTGCTGCTGTCAATGAGCATGGTTTATTTCCGTGCGGTAATCGTGAAGATGCTTCCTTTCGACAACAAGAGCGAGTTCCAGGTCATCGTCGACCTGCCCGAGGGAACAAGCCTGGAGCGCACAGCAGCAGTCACGCGCGATCTGTCCGTGGCCCTCGGCAGGATACCCGAAATCACCGATCTCGAGACCTACGTAGGAACCGCCTCGCCGTTCAATTTCAACGGCCTGGTGCGCCACTACTATCTGCGCCGCGGTGACAATGTCGCCGACATCCAGGTGAATCTCACACCAAAGGGTGAGCGCTCGGATCAAAGCCACAGTATCGCGCGCCGGGCAAGGGACCTGCTCGCGCCGATTGCCCAGAAGGCAGGTGCGCGCATCAAGGTGGCGGAAGTCCCTCCCGGTCCGCCGGTGCTGGAGACATTGGTTGCTGAAGTCTATGGCTCGGACTACGAGCGCCAGATTGATCTTGCCCGGCAGATTCGCGGCATGCTCGAGAAGACACCGGGAGTCGTGGACGTCGATTGGTACGTGGAGCATGAACAAACCGAGCTGCGCTTCAACATCGACCGGCTCAAGACCTCCATGGCCGGTGTCTCGCCGACCGACCTCCAGCAGTCGGTGGAGATGGCCCTGGGCGGAACCGGTGCCGGCCTGGCGCATCTCCCGCAGGAAGCCGAGGATGTGCCGCTGGTGTTGCGCTTTCCTCTGCAATCCCGCACCGGCATGGAAGACTTAAACCAGCTGCGTGTCCCTTCTGCGTCAGGGAAGCTGGTGCCCCTTTCCGAGCTGGGCTACTGGGAAAAGACGGTGCGCGACCGCAGCATCTATCACAAGAATCTGATGCCCGTTGTTTACGTGACGGCCGACGTGGCGGGACGCGAAGAGAGCCCGGTTTACCCGATTCTTCAGCTCGACAAGGATATCCATGCCATGCGATTGCCGGAAGGGTACAGCCTGCAGACCTACACGGCGCGCCAGCCCGAAAGCGGCGACCGGCTGGCGATGAAGTGGGACGGGGAGTGGCATATCAGCTACGAGGTCTTCCGGGATCTCGGCCTGGCGTTTGCGGCGGTGCTGGTACTGATTTATATCCTCGTGGTCGCCTGGTTCCAGAGTTTCAAGACTCCCCTTGTAATCATGGCGGTCATTCCGTTCTCTCTGGTCGGAATTCTGCCCGGGCACTGGGCTCTGGGAGCTTTCTTCACCGCCACTTCGATGATCGGATTTATCGCGGGCGCCGGCATCGTGGTGCGGAATTCGATCATTCTCGTGGACTTCATCGAACTGCGCCTCAAGATGGGCGAGCCACTGGCGCAAGCTGTGGTGGATGCCGGCGCGGTGCGTTTCCGCCCGATGATGCTTACTGCCGCGGCCGTCGTAGTCGGATCTGCGGTTATCCTGTTCGATCCGATCTTTCAAGGGTTGGCGATCTCGCTCATGGCCGGAGAAGTGGCCTCGCTGCTTCTGAGCCGCATGACGGTGCCGGTGCTGTTTTACATAATGCGCCGGCGCGAGCTTGGCAAATCGCCTTTGCCGCCACCCGCAGACTCGGAATGAGAGGAGCCCAGATATGAAAGCGCATGCATTTCCGCCCCGAAAGATTCTCATTCCAACCGACATGAGCGCTGCTTCTTCAGCGGTGCAGAAGCCAACGGGTGATGCGGGCCGCGCCCGTCCCCATCATGGTGGTACCAAAGACTTGATCACGGCTGGCATGGCAGAGCAATATTAATTTGAAGGTGGGAGGAGACGGACAATGAGTATGGAACGGTGGATTCGAATGATTGCAGGAACTTTCGTCCTCATCAGCCTGGCGTTGGCGCACTGGGTCAATCCCAACTGGTTGTGGTTCACGGTTTTTGTGGGCGTCAACCTGCTTCAGTCGTCGCTGACAAAGTGGTGTTTGATGGAGGACATTCTCAACAAGCTGGGTGTTGCCAGGAAAATGCCGGCCCCGACCCGCTAAACCCTATCCCTCACTGCGAAACTCAATGGAGAGGTTTTGGCCGTGGACGATGAGAATCCCCTAAGGCACGGCGGGCGCATGAGCCGCAGTCCTGAACCGTGCGTGATGGTCATCTTCGGCGGATCCGGCGATCTCACCAGGCGCAAGCTTGTCCCCGCCCTCTACAATCTCTCGCAGGGACGTGCGATTCCGGGCGGCTTCACGATCCTGGCGCTTTCCCGCTCTCCGCTCGGCGATGACCAGTACCGCGAGAAGCTACGCCAGGCGCTCGCCGAGTCCGGTGCCCCCTTGGAAGCGTCGGCGTGGGAGGCTTTTGCGCGCGGCATCCACTACCTCTCGGCCGATTACCATGGTCCCGAAACCTACCAAGAGATCAAGAAAGCGCTGGCCGAGTATGATGTCCAGCGCGGCACCGGCGGCAACCGGATCTACTACCTCGCCACGGCCCCCAGTGATTATGTGGGCATCATTCAAAACCTGGGAGCTGCCGGACTGGCGCGCGAACACACCGACGGCGGCGCGTGGACGCGCATTATCATAGAGAAGCCTTTCGGTCGTGACCTCGAATCGGCTCTGGCGCTCAACAAAGTGGTGGTCGCCCACTTTCGGGAAGACCAGGCATATCGCATCGACCATTACCTGGGCAAGGAAACGGTGCAGAACATCCTCGTGCTTCGCTTTGCGAACGGCATATTCGAACCCATCTGGAACCGCCAGTATGTGGACAGCGTGCAGATCACGGCCGCAGAGAACATCGGCGTGGGCACACGGGGAAGCTACTATGAGGAGGCCGGCGCGTTGCGCGACATGATCCAAAACCATGTCATGCAGCTGCTGACGCTCGTCGCCATGGAGCCGCCGCCCGATTTTGCCCCCAATACTGTCCGGGATGAGAAGGCGAAGGTGTTGCGATCCATCCATCCGACATCAGCCGACGAGGTGGAGAAAGTATCGGTGCGCGCGCAGTACGGACCTGGATTCATCGCCGGCAAGCCGACCGCCGGATACCAGGAAGAGACGAATGTGTCCCCCCAGTCGGGCACCGAGACCTTTGCCGCGATCCGTTTTACCATCGACAACTGGCGCTGGGCGGATGTGCCCTTCTACGTGCGGACCGGGAAAAACCTCGCCAAGCAAGTCACCGAGATCGCAATCCTGTTCCGGCGGACTCCTCACTTCATTTTCCGCCAGTCCCCGGTCGCGGACTTGGGTGCGAACGTGCTTGCTCTGCGCATCCAACCCAATGAGGGAATCACTCTCAAGTTTGTCGCCAAGCTGCCGGGACAATCCGTGAACATCCAGCCGGTGAATATGGATTTCCGCTACGGCAGCACCTTCGGCATTCATTTGGCGAGCGCTTACGAACGGTTGCTGCTCGATTGCATGCTCGGTGATCCGACCCTGTTCAACCGCGCGGATTCGGTTGAGGCGGCCTGGTCACTGGTCCAGCCTTTTCTCGATGTCTGGTCGTCACACCGCCCCGCCGTAATTCCGACCTATGCCTCCGGGTCGTGGGGGCCGCCGGAAGCCGACTTCCTTCTGGAGCGCGAGCACAGGCGCTGGCGGCTGCTGTGAGAGCCGCGTCTGACGCACGGAGTTGAAAGCATGCATGATTCCGAAACCGTGGCAAATCTGGGCATACCACTGGGTGCCGATCTGAGCGCTATCGAGCGCGAGTTGACGGAATTCTGGGGAACCGCTTCGCAGCGAGCCGGTGAGACCGCGACCATCCGAGCCTGTTCCTGCAATCTCATGGTCGTCGTGTCCGGCCAGGCAGAGGCCGAAGCTCTGCCCCCTGTGCTCGCCGATGTCGCGGAATGGCATCCCTGCCGTTCACTTGTCGCCTTCCAGGGGTTGCAGGATGCGGAGCCGGATTCGCCCCCCATGCGGGGATGGATTCGCGTTCAGTGCAGGCGCCAGTCAGGCGGAGGGCCGCAAGTGTGCAGTGAGGTTATTACCATCGGGGTAAGGCGAGAAGCGGCCGGGGGTCTGGCCGACACTCTGGCTTCCCTTCTGGTACCGGACCTGCCGGTGTTCCTCTACTGGCGCTCCCCCAGAATCGCCGACAGGGATTTTGTCGAGGCACTGATTCGACTCGCGGACCTCCTAATCGTGGATTCAGAGCAGTCGCCTGCCGAAATCCACAATGGCGGGCAACAACTGGGGATTCTTGCTCCGGCGCCACGGCGAATCGCAATTCGCGATCTGGCATGGTCGCGGCTGACCGCCTGGCGCGACCTCATCGCTCAGTTTTTCGACACGCAGGCCTCGAGAAGCCTCCTCAAGGAGTTGACCGAGGTGGAGATCCAATGCGTTGTGTCACCCCGTGGCGGCATTCCTAAAATCGCCCTGCTGCTTGCCGGCTGGCTGGCCTCGAGGCTCTCGTGGCGGACGGCCACGGCGGAGCAGAGGCACGGCGAATGGATCTCACGCATGGCCGGCCCTGACGGCGATATATTGATTCGCTTTACATCCTCGCCCGCGGGCTCAACCCAGGGCGTCATCGGGGCGGTCACGCTCCGGACCCGCAGTGGCAACCTGTTTTCGGTGTCCGAGAACCGCGAGCAAGCGTGCATGACCGCAACCGCAACCGGACCTGCGGCAAAGCCGGTCATGCACACGGTTCCCTGTCTGTCGACGGCGGAAGCAGATCTGCTCGTCGGTGAGCTCTCGCTGCCGGGTGAGGATACGGGATTTCAGGCCGCGCTCGCAGCAGCGTCGGCACTCGAGACGAGCTTGCGCTAGGGGACAAGCCCATGTCGGAACTCGAGCTCAAGATCTACCCGGATCCGAAATCGCTGTTCCGTGCGGCTGCAGAGGCCGTGACTCAGGTGTTGCAGGCCGGCCTGCGCGAGCACCCGAAGCTGACCTTTGTTCTGGCAGGAGGCACCACACCACGAGGGGTGTATGAACTCCTGGGCACGTCCTGCGCGTTTCAGAATTGGAGCGCCGTCGAATTCTTCTGGGGCGATGAGCGCTGCGTCCCGCCCGACAACGAGGCGAGCAACTTCCGCATGGCACGAGAGTCCCTGCTCTCCCGGCTCTCCCTCCCGGACAGGAATATTCACAGAATCCCGGCCGAGTTGGAAAACAGCGAAGATGCGGCGCGGCTCTATGAAGAAGAGATCCTGAAGAGCTTCGCCGCGCCGGGTCTCCCAAGTTTCGACCTCGTGCTTCTGGGCATGGGTGACGATGGCCATACCGCCTCGCTGTTCCCGGGTACGCGCTGGGACGAGAGCAGGCTGGTCATCGCCAACCATAGCCCGCATCCGCCCTTCCGACGCATCTCGATGACGCCGCGGCTTCTGAATGCCGCCCGCCGTGTGATCTTTCTGGCCGCGGGGCAGGCCAAGGCTCACGCCCTGAAGAGAGTCCTGGAGGACCCGGCTTGCGATTATCCTGCCAGAAGAATCAAGCCCGCTGAAGGAGCGCTGACCTGGATGGTAGATAGCGCCGCCGCATCGCTGCTCCGCCAGGAACCCTGATCATAAAGTACACGAGAGAATTTTCGTGTAATTCGTGGTTTCTGTAAGTGTATCCTGCATGCGGAAAACGACGGCATGAAACACATCAATCTCGGGAGTTTTCTCGATACGCTCCGGCGCGAAGGCGAACTTCGCATCATCGAGGAGACGGTCGATCCGCACCTGGAATTGGCGGAAATCCAACGCCGGACTGTGGCGCGCCAGGGGCCCGCGCTTCTTTTCACCCGCGTGGCGCGTTCTCAATTCCCTGTCGCCACCAACCTGTTCGGTACCCGGAGGCGCATCGAACTCGCCTTCGGCACCGACCCGCAGAAGTTTGTCCGCAGAATCGTCGAAGCAGCTGAAATGCTCATGCCGCCGAAACCCTCCAGTTTATGGCATTTTCGCGATCTGCTGAAATTGAGCCTGAGATCGGGAACGAGGACGCGGCGGACCGGCCCCGTGCTGGAACGCAGCATCGAGCCGGTCCGATTGCGCGCACTCCCCCAGATACAATGCTGGCCGCACGACGGCGGCCCTTTCCTGACGCTGCCGCTCGTGTACACCGAGGACCCGATCACAGGAAAAGCCAACCTCGGGATGTATCGCAACCAGATCTATGATGACCGGACCGCCGGCATGCATTTTCAGATTCACCGCGGAGGCGGCTTTCACTACCACGAAGCTGAGCGCCAAGGCCAAGCCCTCCCGGTCAACCTGTTTCTCGGAGGACCGCCTGCCCTCATCATGTCCGCGGTCGCTCCCCTCCCCGAAAATGTCCCCGAGCTCATTCTGGCTTCCCTTCTCCAGGGCGGCCGCATCGCAACCGTGAACGATCCGGCTTTCAGCCCACTGCCGATCGTGGCCGAGGCTGACTTTCTCCTGGTCGGTAAAATACCGCCGCTGATACGCCGCCTCGAGGGGCCCTTCGGCGACCACTACGGCTGCTATTCGCTCGCCCATGAGTTCCCGGTTCTCGAAGTCGAGCGGATTTATCACCGCAAGGACGCCGTATTCCCGGCCACGGTCGTGGGGCGCCCGCCGCAGGAAGATCATTATATCGGTGAATTCCTGCAGGAGCTCTTTGCACCCATGTACCCGTTGGTCATGAATGGCGTGATTGCCGTCTGGGCATATGACGAGGCCGGCATGCACCCCCTTGCCGCAGCGGTCGTGCGTGAACGGTACCGCAAGGAAGCGTTCATGGCAGCGATGCGGATTCTAGGTGAGGGCCAGCTCTCCCTGACCAAGTTTCTGATGGTCACTGATGCGCGGCTTCCGCTCAAGGAATTCCGCCCCCTGCTGGTTCATATTCTCGAACGGGCCGATTTCGCCAGCGACCTCTTTATCTTATCCCACGTCTCGCAGGATACTCTGGATTACACGTCGCGGACCCTGAATGAAGGGAGCAAGGCAGTTCTGATGGGTCTGGGCGACAAGCGCTACGGGCTCGCGCCGGAACTGCGGGCGGACCTGAGCAATCCCATTTTCAGGCGCCAGAGAGTGTTCGCGCCGGGTGTTCTGGTCGTCGAAGGTCCGGCATGGCGGGAAAATGACAGGGCCGCGGAGCAATTGCTCCAGGAGGCAGCGGTGGAGTCGTTTCGCCTCGTGTGCCTGGTCGACGATGCCGCTGAATGCGTGCGCGACGAGACCTCATTTCTGTGGACGGTATTTACCCGCTTCGAACCCGCCGCCGACGTCTACGGATGCAACCCGCAACTGCGGCGCTATCATGTCAGCATGTCTGCGCCAATCCTGTTCGACTGCCGCCTCAAGCCCTGGTTTCCTCCCGTGGTCGAACCCGATCCCGAGACCGTAAAGCGGATCGATGCATTGTGGTCCAGAATTTTTTAGTAGCAGACAAGCCGTGGGTCGCTGCCGCGGCGCGCGGCGTCTTTCGAGGTTTGAAATCGAATTGGAGAAATCAATGGAACAAGCTCTATCCGATCATGCTGACATGACGGACATGGAATTCCGTGCAGCGCTCGCGAGGGTCACTGAGTGGGTTTCCGCCTACAGAAAAAACGTTGGCTCCATGCCTGTTTTGTCCAGAATATCTCAAGGAGAGGTTGAAAGAGCGTTACCACCCGAGGCACCTCGGTTCGGAGAGCCGGTCGAGATGTGGCTCAAGGATCTTGAGGAGATCATACTGCCGGGCATAACTCATTGGAATCACCCTGGTTTCATGGCTTATTTCGGGATCACGGGATCCGCTCCCGGCATTCTTGGCGAACTGGTGAGCGGGGCCATCAACAGCAACGGCATGCTCTGGAAAACCTGCCCGGCGCTCACAGAATTGGAACAGGTGGTGATGCGCTGGTTTGCGTCTGCAATCGGCCTTCCTGCCGCATGGTTCGGGATGATCACCGACACGGCCTCCACTTCCACACTGGTGGCACTGGCGGCGGCGCGCGAAGCGACGGGCCTCCAGGTGCGAGAAGACGGGCTCTCGGGAAAACCCCCTCTGGTTCTCTACTGCTCAGAGGAGGCGCATTCTTCCGTCGACAAGGCAGGTCTCGTACTGGGCGTCGGGATGCAAGGGATTCGGCGCATCCCCGGCGACAGCGCGTTCCGGATGCAGGTCGACGCGCTCGAGGCCGCAATTCAAAAGGATCTCGCAGAGAGACGACATCCGTTTGCGGTCGTGGCGACTGTCGGGACCACATCAGCGACCGCCGTAGATCCTGTAACCGAAATTGCAGCTCTCTGCCGTCGCTTCCGCCTCTGGCTTCATGTGGATGCCGCCTACGCGGGGAGTTCGGCCGTGGCGCCGGAGTTCCGCTGGGTGCTGCACGGGTGCGAGCGGGCCGACTCACTGGTCGTGAATCCCCACAAATGGCTGTTTACGCCGGTCGATTGCTCGGTGCTCTTCACCAGCCGGCCGGAGATATTTCGAAATGCCTTTTCGCTTGTGCCTGAATATCTGAAGACGGATGCCCGCGGCGGCGTCGATCTCATGGACTATTCCTTCCAGCTGGGCAGACGGTTCCGGGCCATCAAGCTCTGGTTCGTTTTCCGCTATTTCGGCACGGAGGGCCTGGCGGCCCGGATTCGCGAGCATGTGCGGCTGGCGCAAATGCTCGCCTCATGGGTCGACGCGCATCCTGTCCTGGAGCGGCTTGCGCCCTCGCCTTTTTCGGTAGTGTGCTTCCGCGTCCATCCCCCGGACATGAACGATGAGGACGCACTGGAAAATCTGAATGCCGATGTGCTTGCGCGCGTCAACGCCAGCGGCGAAGTATTCTTATCCCATACCAGGCTGAAGGGGCGCTACTGCCTGCGCGTGGCGATCGGCAACCTGCAGACCGGCATGGATCGGGTAACACGTGTTTTCCAATTGATCTGTGAAGCTGCGAAAGCTTAGCCGGGATTATTCATGAATGTACGACCCAAATGCAGTTTTTGGACGCGGAAAAACATCGACCGCCGCCGACCGATCGGTCTTGGTCGGCAAGCAGGGCGGCAAAGGCTCCTGCCGGCGTTTATCAGCGTCCAATTTTGTTGCTTTTCACGGCGTGCGCTTCTGCTTCATGAACAATTCAGGTCAGGAATGCGGCAACAGGAAACCGGCTGCAGGTGTCGCCTGCTTCTTCGGTGCGCCCGGGACAGAGATACCGTCACCGCATAGCAATTTCGTTGAAAATTCGCTGGATGGCATCATGCGGGCACGACCGTCACCACAAGGTCGCGTTCACGCGGTCCGTTCCGTTCGACGAGCAGGACGCTCTGCCACGCGCCCAGTCTCAGCTTTCCTTCGCGGAAGGGGATGGTGAGGCTCGGTCCGAGAATCGACGAAATCATGTGATCCGGAGCGTGCGTGGGATTGTGTTCGTGGCGGAAACTGATCTTGGGGATCATGCGCCCCAGGGTCTCGGATAGATCTTCGTCGGTCCCTTCAGTTACTTCGCCCGTCGTAAGGGACGCCGTGGTGTGCGCGGCAAAGATGTTGCACAGGCCTTGATGGATACCTGTCGTCGCCAGGTAGCGCTCAATCGGGCCGGTGATATCGACGATTTGTTTGTTCCTGGTGGTGGATATGATAAGGGTCGTTGCCGGCATGACCGAATCAGTATAGGAGCACTCGGATAAGCTGACAAGAGAGAAGCCGGTCGCCACTGGGGCGCAGACACTGCGGGCAACAAGATGATACGAAGAACACGAATTGGACCTGGGCAAGCGCTTTGGCCGCCGCTGCAGACGGGGCGAAAGCGCTTGCTTCGCAGTGCAAGGTCACTTCGCTTTCGTCCACTGGTCGATCCAGTCCTGGACCGTTTTCCACCAGAGCCGGCTGTTCTGGGGCTTCAGGACCCAGTGGCCTTCATCCGGGAAATAAAGAAACTTCGACGGCACTTTCATCAGTTGCAGAGCAGTAAAGAGCTCGAATCCCTGGGTCACGGGCACTCTGTAGTCCAGTTCGCCATGGATCACGAGCATCGGTGTCTTGAAGTTTTTCACATAGCTTGATGGCGACCACTTTTCGTAAAGTGCCGGATTATTCCAGGGAGTACCCTGAAAATCCCACAGCGGGAACCACAACTCCTCCGTGGAACCAAACATGCTGGCCGCGTTGTACACCCCGTCGTGACTTACGAGACACCGGAACCGCTCGCTGTGCCCTTCAATCCAATTGATCATGTATCCGCCGTAGCTGGCGCCTGCTGCAGCAACGCGGGCAGCATCGATGTAAGGCAACTTCGTCAGATAATCCGCCCCCCTCATCAAGTCGAGGTAAACCTTGCCGCCCCAATCGCCGGAGATCTCATCCGTGAACTTCTGCCCGAATCCGGTGCTCCCATGCGGATTGGACGCGAAGACCACGTAGCCTCGCGCGGCGAACATCTGGATGTTCCAACGATAGGAGAAGTTGTCCTCCCATGCGCCCTGAGGGCCGCCATGAATGAGGAACACCGCCGGATATTTCCGCTTTGGGTCAAAGGCAGGAGGTTTTACAATCCATGCCTGAATCGGCGTGAAAAACGTGCTCCCGTCCCCTCCGCTCCCCTTCGGTTCGACCGCATCCGCCCCAGGATAGGTAATGCTCTCGACCGCACCGAAATCTATGCGACCGAGAGCGGCATCGTTGACTGCTGTCAACGGCCGTGCATCGCGACCATCGGCATTCGCGCGATAGACCTCCGCCGGCCTGGAAAGGCTCTGCCTGGTGAAAACCAGGGTCCTGCCGTCAGGCGCCACCTTTAGTTCGCCGTTGTAGCTCTTCTCGATCACTTTTAGCGGAGCTTCCCCACCCACTCCTACCCGCCAGATGCCGGAAAATCCTTGATCTTCAGCGGCGAAATAGATCGTGCGGCTGTCGGGTGCCCAGACCATTTCGCTCACGGAGCGATCCAGGCTTGCGGTTATGGACCTTGACGTGCGGGCAACCCGGTCGAAGAGCATGAGTTCGAAACGATCCGCTTCAAAGCCCGGGCGCCGCTGAGCACGGTACGCAATATATTTCCCGTCAGGAGAATAAAGCGGCGAGCCATCGTATGCAGGATTGGCGGTGATTTTCTTTGGTTCACTCCCCGTCAGCGGCACCGTCCACAGGTCCCCGTTGGTGCTGGTCGCCTCAACCTTGTCGGTGTTCCTCGCAAAGCAAAGTTCTTTGCCGTCGGGGGAAAAATCATAATCCGTCGGACCGCCCAGTGAAAAAGGTGGAGCGTCATAATCGCCGGGTGTCAAATCCCGCGCCGTCCCGCCGGCGGCTGGAACGACGAAAATGTGGGTCCGCTTCCCGTCTTTCCAGGCATCCCAATGCCGGTAAAGCAGATGGTCAAAGATCTTGGCTTTGACCTTTGAGGACTCCGCGGCTTTTTCCCGCTGCGCATTGCAGGCGTCATCACGGCAGTCCGGATATACGTCCGACGTGAATGCCAGGTTATTGCCGTCCTGTGACCAGATCACTCCATCGGCTCCGGTTGAGATCGATGTCAGCTTTCGGGCCTCCCCACTGGCAACGTCCAGGATCCACACCTGGGGGCTGCCATCGCGGCTCGATATAAATGCCAGCTTTTTCCCATCCGGTGACCACCGGGCATTGTTGTCACGCTTTTCGCTCTGAGTTAACTGCCGGGCGGCACCCCCCGCAATCGGGACGATCCAGACGTCGCTGTTCCCGGCATTTTTCGCAAGATCATATCGGGTCACCGAAAACGCAACCACCTTCCCGTCCGGAGAAACCTGTGGATCGCCGACACGTCCGAACGCGATCAGATCATCGAAGCTTATCGTGTGCTTCTGTTGCGCCAGACCGGGCACGGCAAGCAGCATGCCTGCCAGCAAGGCCAAAACAAGAGATCTCCATGGTTTCATGATCGTGTCCTCTCGCAAATCCAGTACCACGTTGAGAAATCAAAGGCCTAGTATATCAGAGCAAAAAGTTTTCGCGGAATTCATGGCTTCATGGCAAGCTTTGCTTGTGAGGCACTGCAGGATGATGACAGTTCCCAGGAGGAGTCGAACATGAAAGCGATTCGAGTGCATGAAACAGGTGGCCCTGAGAAACTCGTCTACGAGGAAGTACCGCTCCCGGTGCCGGGGCCGGGACAAGCCCGAGTGAAGGTCCAGGCAATCGGCGTGAACTTTATCGACGTGTATTTCCGCTCGGGTCTCTACAAGGCTTCGCTTCCCTTCACTCCCGGCATGGAGGCGGCTGGAATTGTGGACGCTGTGGGCCAGGATGTGACGGGTGTGGTAGCGGGGACCCGCGTTGCGTATGCAATGAACCTCGGAGCTTACGGCGAATATGCACTGGCAAACGCCTGGCAACTCGTAACCCTCCCCGAGAAGATCGACTTTCAGACGGGTGCCGCCGCCATGCTCCAGGGCATGACGGCTCACTATCTGACCCACGCCACATACCCCCTTCAGAGAGGCCAAACGGCGCTGGTGCACGCCGCGGCCGGAGGGGTTGGTCTCCTGCTGATCCAGATTGCCAAGATGATCGGCGCGCGCGTGATCGGCACGGTGTCCACTGAAGAGAAGGCGGCGATCGCCCGCGAGGCGGGAGCCGACCACGTGGTTCGCTACGATATGAGGGATTTTGAGGCCGAGGTGAAAAACATCACCCAGGGGCGGGGCGTCGAGGTGGTTTACGACTCGGTTGGGCGCTCGACCTTCGAGAAGAGTCTGAACTGCCTGAAGCGCAGGGGAATGATGGTGTTGTTCGGACAATCGAGCGGCCCTGTCCCTCCCGTGGATCTGAACATCCTCAACGCCAAGGGATCCATCTATGTGACCCGCCCGAGCCTCACCCATTACACCTCCACAGAAGAAGAACTCGACTGGCGAGCAAGCGATATTCTTGAATGGATCTCCGAGGGTAGACTGAATTTGAGGATCGACCGGAGCCTGCCGTTGCGCGAAGCCGCGAAGGCTCACCAGGCGCTGGAAGGACGGCAGACCCACGGAAAGGTTATACTCGTGCCGTGAAAGCTCTAACGGAGAGGACGCAGAGAATATTCTGTTTGTCTCTGCGTCCTCTGCGTTGAGTTTTTTTACTGCAATACCTTCCTGAACCGCTCGAAGGCCCAATTGATCTCGTCCCGTGTGATCACAAGCGGCGGGGCAACGCGGATGACGCGATCGTGGGTCTCCTTGCACAGAATTCCCTCATCTTTCAGCTTCTCGCAATAGGGTCGCGCCGGGCCGGACATTTCAATGCCAATCCACAGTCCGCGTCCGCGGACTTCGACGATGTGAGGCGCGCGCAGCGTCTTCAGTTTCTTGATGAAATAGTCCCCATGTTCCGCAGAACGCTCCACGAGCTTCTCCTCTGTCAGAACCTTCAGCGAAGCCCGCGCTACCGCGCATGCGAGTGGGTTGCCCCCGAAGGTGCTGCCGTGGTCTCCGGGCTTGAAGACGCCGAGTACGTTGCCCGGCGCCAACACGGCCGAAACAGGATAATAGCCGCCCGAGAGCGCCTTGCCGATGATCACCATGTCCGGGCGCACACCTTCGTGCATGTAGGCGAACAGCTTGCCGGTACGCCCCAATCCTGACTGGATCTCGTCGAGGACAAAGAGCACGTTGTTCCTCCGGCACAGGTCTTCGCACTTCTTGAGATAGCCTGCAGGAGGCACCAGAATCCCCGCCTCACCCTGGATAGGTTCGACCAGGAATGCGCACGTGTTCGCCGTGATCGCGCGTTGCAACGCCTCCACGTCGCCATAAGGAATGACGGTGAAGCCCGGTGTGAAGGGGCCGAATCCCTCGCGATATTGCGGCTCGGTGGAAAAGCCGACGATCGTGATCGTGCGCCCATGAAAGTTATTGGCGCAGGCGATAATTTCCGCTCTATCGGCCGGAATGCCCTTGACCTGGTATCCCCACTTGCGAGCCGTCTTGAGCGCGGTCTCGACCGCTTCCGCCCCCGAGTTCATGGGCAGCATGGTGTCCATCCCCGTCAGTTCGTGCACGTCCCGGCACAGAAGCGGGAGTTGGTCGTTGCGAAAAGCGCGCGAGGTCAAGGTCACGCGGTGGGCCTGCTCGATCAGGGCTTCCATGATTTTGGGGTGGCAATGGCCCTGATTCACCGCCGAATACGCTGCCAGGCAGTCCAGATAGCGCTTCCCATCCACGTCGTAAACCCAGACACCCTGGGCCTTGTGGATCACCACATCCAGCGGGTGGTAGTTGTGAGCTCCATAGCGGTCCTCGAGCTCGATGAAATCCTTGGTGGTCATTTCGGGGTTCATGAAGCCTCCAGTAAATCCTTTGGAATGCAGCCGATGGCCGCCGCATTCCCCGGGCACAAGCAAGCTCGCACGTCGCAAATAGCTCGGCGCAAACTCCCCGTCCCATTCAAAAATTTCCGCTCATTCCAGGACCATCGTCAAGAGCGCCATGCGCACATAGAGCCCGTTGGTTGCCTGTTGAAAATAGAATGCCCGCGGGTCGTCATCCACGGTCTTGTCGAGCTCCAGCGTGCGCGGCAGTGGATGCAGGATCATGGCGTTCCGTTTCATCTTCTGCAACACCGACGTGTCCATGAAGTACTTCTTGAGGTGTTGTTGATCGGGCATTCGACCTGGACGAATCTGGGTGACATAGATGACATCGACGGCGCCGATCACGCGATCGAGTTCGGATTCCTGGGCATACCAGATGTTGTGTTCCGCGAGGTGTTCGAGTATATCCCGCTTCATCCGCACCTCGGGCGGGCTAACGAAGTACATCTTGACGCGCTCGAACTTGCTCAGGAGGTACGCCAGCGAGCGCACCGTCCGCCCGCGGTCCAGCTCGCCGACCATGGCGATCGTGAGCCCGTCCAGCGTTCTGCGCTCCCGGAAGATGGTGTAGAGATCCAGAAGCGCCTGCGTGGGATGCTGCCCGCCGCTGCCATCGCCAGCGTTGATGACAGGAACCTTCGACACGGACGCGGCGCGCGCGGCTCCCCCCAATTCGGAATGGCGCAGCACGATCACGTCCGTGTAGCCGGAAATGATCCGGATCGTGTCTTCCAGCTGCTCTCCTTCCACCTCCGACGAAAAAGCCTTGGCCTCCTCGGTGGAGCAAACCCGTCCACCCAGGCGATGCATGGCGGCTTCGAAGGATATTCGAGTCCGCGTCGACTGTTCATAAAAAAGGGTCGCCATGATCTTGTGCTGATAGTCGAGTGTCCCGCCTCGGGCCACGATGCGCTCCATGGCACGGGTGCGCTCAAAAAGTTCCATCAGGAGCGGCACCGTGAACTGCTGCGATTCGATGACATGACGAAGCTTCACGATTGCTGCCCCCCGATCTCAGGAACTATGTGAGTTCCCGCTTCCCCGGTCATCGCCTCCGCCAGGTTTTCGAGGGAGGTGATGATCGCTTCCTTCCCTCCGGACTGCAAAAAACGGATGGCCGCCTCGACTTTGGGCCCCATACTCCCGGGAGGGAACTCGCCGGCCGCGTGATACGTCATGATCTCCTGCAGGCCTATCCGCCTGAGAGCACGCTGCCCGGGCCGTTTGAAATTGAGATAGACGTAATCCGCGTCTGTCGAAAATACCAACAGGTCGACCGACAGCTGCATGGCCAACAACACGGAGGCGCGGTCCTTGTCGATCACCGCCTCCACGCCCCGGATGAGGCCGTTGTCCCGCACCACCGGGATGCCGCCGCCGCCCGCCGCGATCACCAGGATGCCCTGATCCATGACGCAGCGGATGACCTCCGCTTCGATGATCTCGACGGGAGCCGGCGATGCCACGACGCGCCGATAGCCTCGGGAGGCATCTTCGATCATCTCCCAGCCGAACAGGCGCGCTTTCTCCTCTGCGGCCGCATGCGAGTAGAACGGCCCAATAGGCTTCGTAGGCCTCTGGAAGCCGGGGTCGTCCGCGCGCACCACCACCTGGGTGAGCACCGTCGATACCGGCTTCCGGATCCCGGCCAGCTGGAACTCCAGCTGAAGCGCCTGCTGGAGAATGTATCCGATTTCCCCCTGGGTCGCAGCAACGCACACGTCCAGGCCCTGCTCATACACCTGGCCTGCGGCGCGCTCGGAGCGCAGCAACTGCGCCCCCACTTGAGGGCCGTTGCCGTGGGTAACCACCAGGTGCAGCCCCGTTTTCATGAGGGCGGCGATCGCCTTGCTGATCACCCGGGCGTTGGCAATTTGTTCGGGAATGGTCCCTTTTTCTCCGGCGCGGATCAGGGAGTTCCCGCCTACTGCGATGACAGCCGATTTCGCCAATCCACACCTCTAGCGCATGAGGTTGAGCATAATGGCCTTCTGAGCATGCAGCCGGTTTTCCGCCTGCTGGAAGACGACGGAGCGCGGCGATTCCATGACGCCATCAGTTACCTCCTCCCCCCGGTGGGCAGGCAGGCAGTGCAGGAAGATGGCATCGGGGCGCGCATGGGCGAACAGCTCCTCATTGACCTGATAAGGACGAAAGATTTTCAGGCGCGTAGCCGATTCTGCTTCCTGTCCCATGCTGGTCCACACGTCGGTGTAGATCGCGTCCGCGCCCTTCACAGCGGCTAATGGATCGTGGGTAAGATCGATAGTGCAGCCGGTCACAGCACCCTGGGTGCGCCCCCATTGGACTACTTCAGGATTCGGCTCATATCCCGGAGGTGTCGCCACAGCGAGATGGACGCCGAGGCGCGCCGCGGTATGGATCAGCGAAACGGCCACATTGTTGCCGTCCCCAACATAGGCAAGCTTCATCCCGGCAAACTTCTTCTTGATTTCGAGCAGGGTCATGTAGTCCGCCATCGCCTGGCAGGGATGATTGTAATCGGTCAAGCCGTTGATGACGGGGATATGCGCATGTTCGGCCAATTCCTCCACCACCTTGTGGCTGAACGTACGGGCCATGACTCCCTGAACCATGCGCTCGAGATTTCGTGCCACGTCAGCTACGGATTCTCTCTTGCCGAGATTGATCTCCGCCGGCGACAGATAGATGGCAAATCCGCCAAGCTGGTGGATGCCGACATTGAAGGTTACGCGTGTGCGCAAGGAGGGTTTCTCGAAGATCATGGCGAGAGCCTTGCCTTTGAGCGTATCGGCGTACTTCTCCGGGTGTGACTTGATATCGATAGCATCGTCGATCAGTTTCCGGACCTCAGCGGGAGTGTAAGTGCGAACCGTGATGAAGTCCCTTTTGGCCATGGATGCCTCCGAAAGCGCAGACCTCGCAGACGCTGAGACTCGAAAACTCGACAAAAGCCACATCGTGGAGTCTTTGAG
The DNA here is from genome assembly GCA_020072565.1 of Terriglobia bacterium. Lineage (NCBI taxonomy): Bacteria > Pseudomonadati > Acidobacteriota > Terriglobia > Terriglobia bacterium. Next base: position 54,620 of record JAIQGI010000002.1, on the reverse strand, counting down.
TCTTCGAGTCGTGGCGAACTAGAGTTTCCTGAGAAACCGGTCCAAAATTCGTGCCAGTTCGGCGGTGGACGGCTGGTCCAGGGCATAAGTAACACGAATCATGGGATGGTTGGACTTGACAAGCCGGGAAAGGTCAAAGGGCGTACCGACCAGGACCAGGTCGCAAGGCACGGCATTGATGGTGGCCTGCAGATCGTGAACCTGCTGATCCCCGTAGCCCATGGCGGGCAGAATGTCGGTCAAATGCCGGTATTTTTCGAAGACGCCCTTGATCGTACCCGAGGCGTAGGGGCGCGGATCAACGATCTCAGCAGCACCGAACTGCTTTGCCGCAACATGCGCCGCACCATAAGTCATCTCGCCGTGCGTGAGTGTGGGCCCATCCTCCACAACCAGCACTTTCTTGCCTTTGATGGCTTTCTCGTCCTCCACTGAAACAACGGATCCGGCCCGGATGATGGTCGCGTTCGGATTGGTGTGGGAAATGTTGGCGATCACTTCCTCAATTGCGGCCGGTTCTGCCGTGTTGACCTTGTTCACCAGTACCACCTGGGCCATACGCAGGTTGGTCTCTCCCGGATAGTACTTCAGCTCATGCCCGGGGCGATGGGGATCCGCAACCACAATGTGCAGATCGGTCTGATAGAACGGGATATCGTTGTTGCCGCCGTCCCACAGTACAATGTCCGCCTCACGTTCGGCACTGCGCAGAATATCCGTGTAATCGACACCGGCATAGACGATGTGCCCCTTCTGGATGTGCGATTCGTACTCTTCCATCTCCTCGATCGTGCATTGATACCGCTCCAGGTCCGCCAACGTCTCAAAACGCTCGCAGCGCTGGGCATTGAGATCCCCATAGGGCATTGGATGGCGGATTACTACTACGGATTTGCCGCGTTCGTGCAGCAGTTCCGTGATGCGCCTCGATGTCTGGCTCTTTCCGCACCCCGTCCTGACCGCACATACGGAAATGACCGGCTTGATCGACTTCACCATCGTCGATTTGGCACCCATCAGCAGAAAGTCCGGGCCAAGGGCATTGACCAGCGAAGCGCGATGCATCACCTCGACGTGCGGAACGTCGCTGTATGCAAACACGACCTCATCAGCCTGGAATTTTTTGATCAGAGCCGACAACTCGGATTCATCGAAGATCGGAATGCCGCGCGGGTAGCCGTTGCCGGCGAGCTCAGGAGGGTACGTTCTCCCTGCGATACCGGGAATCTGAAAAGCGGTAAACGCGACAACCTGATACTGAGGATTATTGCGGAAGTAGACGTTGAAGTTGTGAAAATCCCTCCCTGCGGCCCCCATTATGATAACCTTCTTCTGCTTTGCAGCCATGATGAAACTCCAGTTTAAAGAACGGCAAACGGATTTGAATTCTCAGCGGCATACAAACTCCCAATATACCTCACGGGCTGTTGGGTTGCCAACCTTCAAAAGCTCCCGGCCAAGGCCAAATTCGGGTTGTGAAATCTGTTACCGGGAATCGGCGGAGTTCTATTGATATGGACCCGCACACATGCGCGACCCTCGAGCTTGGCGCGCTCCTGGATCTGCTCGCGCGCCACGTCCAAACACCACTCGGGCGCACGGGTGTGCTGCAATTGCGGCCGCAGACGGACCGCGGCATGATCGATCGCGCCCTGGATCTGACTACGGAGTGCGTTCATTTCCTGGATTCCGGTCAGCGATTCGGCTTGGCCGGGATTGAGGATCCCGAGCCGGGACTCGCACGGCTTCAGGTCGCAGGAACCACGCTCGAGCCTCGACAAGTGTTGGATTTGCAGCACATTGTGTCCATGGGCATGGGCCTTCGCGACCTGTTCCGGGATTCGGAGGAACGTGTGCGCTGCCCGAACCTCGCCGGGATCATAAATAGAATCCCGGATCTACACCGGCTGCTCGCGGACATCAAGGGAAAGGTACTCCCCGGCGGCGAGATCGACGACAACGCCAGTCCCGAACTGGGCAGCATCCGCCATGAGATTCAGACCAGCCGATTGCACATTCACCGATCCCTGGAAGGGATCTTGCGGCAGGAGGCACGGGCCGTGCAGGAAGAACTCATCACGGTTCGCAACGGCCGCTTCGTGATCCCGGTGCGCACGGACTCCCGGGTCCAGGTTCCGGGAGTCGTTCACGGCCTGTCATCGAGCGGCCAGACGACGTACATCGAACCCCTGCCGGTCATTGACCAGAACAACGAACTCGTGCGACTGCGCGAGCAGGAGGAGATCGAAATCGCGCGCATACTGTTCGCCATCACCGAAGCGTTCCGGGCCCATCAGGCAGCCATCCGGACGATTGCAGGGACGATTGCTGAAATCGATGTCGGCCAGGCCAAAGCCCGGCTTTCGCTCGAATTCGACTGCGTCAGGCCCCGGCTGTCACCCGCGCGCGAACTGAGGCTTCACGATGCGCGACATGTCTTACTCGAGCATGCGCTGCGTCAATCAGGCAGCGGCGCCGTGCCCATATCTTTTGCGCTCGACGATGCTCACCAGGTTCTGGTCATAAGCGGTCCCAATGCCGGTGGGAAAACCGTGGTGCTCAAGACCGTCGGGCTTACAGCCCTCATGGCGCAAATGGGACTTCATGTGCCGGCGCACGAAGCCGTCCTGCCGGTCTTCGATCAGGTGTTCGCCGACATCGGGGACCAGCAATCGATCGCCGCGAACCTTTCCACCTTCACGGCTCATATGCGCAACATCGCCCGAATGGCCCGGGAGGTAGTGCCGCCGGCACTGCTTCTGATTGACGAGGTCGGGACCGGCACAGATCCTGAGGAAGGCGCGGCGCTCGCAGTGGCCATCGTGGACTGTTTCCGCCGCCTCGGCGCCACCACTTTCGCAACAACCCATTACAATCCGCTGAAGATGTGGGCGTCGCAAATGGAGGGGGTGCTTAACGCTTCGGTGGAATTCGACGAGCGCACCCTGCGCCCCACCTATCGGTTGATCGTGGGGGTTGCCGGCTCTTCCGCCGGACTCGACATCGCGCGCCGCATGGACCTGCCCGACGCCATCCTCAATCAGGCGCGTGCGCTGGCGAATCCCGACCAGATCCGCGCGAGCGAGTATTTAAAGAGGCTCAAGGCGTTGGTCGATGAGCAGGAAACGCTGCGCGCAGCCCTGGAGGAGGAGCGGGCCGCGACGGCGCAGGAGTACGCGCGGCTGGAAGAGGAATTCTCCCGCCGCGAAGCTTCCCGGCGCGCCGAGTTTGAAGAAACCCTGGCACGCGCCGGCCGTGAGTTCAGCCGGCAGAGCGAGCAACTGATCAAAGGTCTCAATGACCGGATCGCCGCTGAAAGACTGAAGAAAGTCGCACAGAACCGCGCCGCCCAGTTCCGGCGCAGCAGCATGGAAACGAGCAGGAAGATCGAGGCGGAGATCGGCCTTGGCCCGCAGCGTTCAGCCGCCGCCGCCAGTAAGGAGGCCAGCCCGCCCGCGCTTGGGAAACCTGCGGTCGTCGAACCGGCTGAAGGGGATCGAGTCTGGGTGAAACCGCTGAGTCAGGCAGGCACGGTGGACACGATTCACGGCGAGACTTATACGGTGAGCATAGGATCCCTCAAGTTCCGCGCCCGGCTCGAGGACCTCCAGGTCCTGGAATCCGCCCCCTCCACGCCCGGCGGGCGCGCGCCGGCAAAACCGGCGCCGGAGTTGAATCTCGAGCAGCAGTTCGCGCCTGAACTCAAGGTGATCGGACTGACTGCCGACGAGGCCATCGATCGCGTGGACAAGTTCCTGGACGAGGCCTTCCTGGCAGGGACGGAGAGCGTTCGCATCATCCATGGGCATGGAAAAGGCATCCTGCGCCGCGCCATTGCGGAACTGCTCACAAACCATCCCCACGTAGAGAAGTTTCAGTTGGCGCCTCCTAACCAGGGTGGCGGCGGCGCAACCGTGGTCGAGCTCAAGAAATAAGATCACGAACCACGCGAAAAGCACGATACTGCTTTCGCGCGGTTCCTGTGTTTTTCGATTATTTGCCTGGTATGCATTGAATAACATATTTCTAACGGAGGCCGTCATGCATGTCGGAAGATCGAATCTTATTTTGCTGGTTGCGTTGGTTCTGCCGAAGCTGGCAGCCGGACAGGTGCCTCCTCCATCCATACAAGTCTCCGCTGAGGCGGTCGTGGCAGTAAAACCGGACCAGGCTCTCATCCAGGTCGGTGTGGTGACGCAGTCAGCTACGGCCCAGGCGGCCACAGCCGAAAACGCCCAGCGTGTGGACGCTACCATCACGGCGATTCGCAACGTCCTGGGCAACGGTGGGGAAATCAAGACGGTCGGTTATTCCGTACGCCCGGTTTATCGGTATCCTAAGGAGGGCGGCACGCCAGCCATTACGGGCTATACCGCCAGCAACGTGGTCCAGATTACGATGAATGACCTGGCGGGCGTCGGCCGTGTGATTGACACGGCAACAGCGTCGGGGGCCAATACGATCCAGCAACTGCAGTTCACACTCAAAGACGACCAGGCGGTGCAACTTCGGGCGCTGAATGAGGCGGCAACTAAGGCCAAGGCCAAAGCGCAGGCCATGGCGGCAGCTCTGGGGCTCAAGATGGTGCGTGTGCTGCGTGCCGAAGAGCAAGGGGGAGTCGTACGGCCGCAGAGTGAGCGCCTCTATATGATGGCGGGCGCTGCCACAGCGCCGCAGACAACGGTGGAGCCCGGCACAGTGGAAGTTCATGCCACCGTGACGCTCACCGTCGAAGTGGGGCAGTAACAGTCTTGAAAGGCATGGATCTGTGAACAACCTCCTCTTCTATCTGGGGAACCGGAGGTCGCTCCTGATCGACATCCGAGGCCGGGAAAGCGCAGAGTGGTTGTTTATGTCCTACGAACGTGAGACCGAGGCGATGTTATCCGCCGCACGGCAGGCCGGTGAGATTGCTCTGTGGCACTTCAGGGCCGGCACGGCAGCGGAGGTAAAGGAAGATCAGTCTCCCGTCACCGCCGCAGATCGGGAGTGCGAGCAGTTCATCAGTGGCAGTTTGTCCGCAGGCTTTCCTGCAGATGGTATCCTCGGCGAGGAAGGCACACACAAACCGTCCCATTCGGGGCGACGTTGGCTCATCGATCCCATCGATGGTACCCGCGATTTCGTCCGCCGCAATCGCTTCTGGTCAGTTCAGATTGCACTTGAAGCCGACGGTCGGATTGTCCTGGGAGCGATCTATTTTCCCCTTCTCGCCGAGATGCTCCACGCCATCTCCGGCGTTGGCTGCTACTGGAATGATGCGCCGACGAGGGTTGCCGACACATCGCGCCTTGACAAGGCGATCCTCGCGGTGAGCGGATTCAAATCGGCCTGGGGAGTTTGGGACGCGGAGGCACTGCGCCGATTGACCGAAATCTGCTGGACGGTTCGCGGCTACGGAGCAAGTTACGACATAGCCATGCTCGCCCGCGGCAAGGCCGACATCTGGCTCAGCGGCAACGGCATGGAGTGGGACTACGCGCCGGCGCGCATCATCGCTCAGGAGTCTGGCGCCAGATTTCTCACCCGTGATGGAACCGGGCGCATCGATGCCCGCCACTGCCTGATCTGCACCCCCGGATTGGAGCAGGAATTACGAGCCCTCCTGCGGATGCGGGGCTGAAACGGCAGCCGGACGCAGCACGCCCGCCCGTCCGCAACCGGATGAAACCACCAACCGTCCGAAACAGCGAAACCGAATCAGGGTGGGAGGGCCGAGATGTAATGGGTTCTTACCAGCGTCCAGTAATCCGTATACAGACCGTGCTGGTAGTCGTCAAGAAAGACGGATATTTTTTGAAGCAAGGTCGTCAGCCGGTGATTGCCGATCTGCGCCGGGTGCGGAGAGCGGCCCTGGTTGGGATAGGCACGGATGAAGAGGCTTCTCGCCGTAATCGGCAGCAGACCGACATTTTTGGCGAACTCGTCGAATTCCCCGCCGTCGAAGAGATACTGCTCCACGTTGGACGTGTAAAAAGCCGTTACCGCATAGCCGTTCTTCTTGAGATAGCTCGCCACTGCAGCGATCGCTTTGGTTCCTCCGAAATCTCCCACGATCGGTATGATGCGATTGCTTATCTGCAGCGAGCGTACGAATTCATAATCGTTCCGGCTCGCAAGAAAATTGCCGAGTTTCCCGTGCAGATCCGATTCCAGCATCAGGTCTCCCAGAGTTGGGAAGTAACTCCAGGCGCTGCGCGACCCGTACCCATACCCGCCATACCTGCCGTACCCGCGGTACTGCAGATTGAAGTTTTCATCGCGGAAGGCAGAATAGACATACTCCAGCTTCGCGCGGTCTGTGGCATCCAATGGAACAGCAAAGTTTCGCGTGATTGTGGTCCCGATAAGAGCAAGATTGCGGGTGAATGTGGCACCATCCGTAGCGATCCTGGAAAAGTAACTCACCAATTCCTGGGCCGACGCATCCGCCCCCGGCCCGGCCCCGACGATGGGTTTGCTGAACAAAAGGGAAAGGAACCGAGTCCGGGTCTCGGCAAGCTGAAAAAGCGCCTTGAACATCAGGTGCTGGATCACTGCCTGCCGCCGGATGTCCACGATAAACGCAATCTGCGGACGTATCTTCGCGATATAGGTGAAGTTCTGCTCCGGGCCGACACCGATGTAAGCACCGCCGGAGGCTCCCAGCTCTTTCAGCTTGTCCACTATATGCAGATAGGAAGTTTCATTGGAGACGAAGTTGTCGGATCGGAAGTAGCCTCCCGGTTCCGAAAACTCCTTGAAGATGCGGGCAAATTCCGACGGCGGGATTGCCTTGTTGTGGGCTTTCTCGAGACGGGATTGTTCCCACGCCTGCCGCGCTTGCCCGCCAGTAAAAAGCAAAGTGGCGGCAAGGATCCAGATCATGCGCCGCGGCTGCCGCATCTGGCTTTGGACAGGCGGCATGGGACTGGAATCTTGACTCATCAGGCCTGATTCTTCCTTCGTCTGGCTGACCAGTTGCCCGTACCGGCATTGCTGAAACGCGCGGTACCTTTCATATTGTCACCGGTGACGCTGCCGGTGTAATTGACTGTGTAGGCGACGTCTTGAAACTTCAGGGACACCGTAAACCCGATATCGTTCCCCTTGATGGTACCTGCCAGACTGCTCTCCCCCATCTGGCCCCGGTAAATTCCAGTGATCTTTTCTCCTTCCTGTTTCAGGCTGATCGAAGGGTGAGCCGTTCCCTGTTGTGACTCGACCGTCATATCCCATGTGCCTGTCACATCGACAGCCTCAGGTTCCGCCGGTGACACCAAGGGCAAAAGGATCACAAGCATCGGCAGGGCGCAAACGGTCCGGAAAATCATCCGGCGCAACAGTGACGAAGATAAGATGGCTTGCATTTTATGCATGCGAATTGGTCCTCTGATAAGAATACCACCAGACGGCGCCTCGTGCGCGCAAATGTGCGCGCGTCGTTCGTTTGGCGGAGAATCAGCTACAAACCTGATCGGCACTTGGATAATGTCACCGAATTTTCGGATTCGACATATAATGCATGCGCCACCAATTTGGGAGGAGACGGAACATGGGAGAGTGTGATTCTTTGATCGCAGGCGGGCATGTCTGGACGCGCCGCACTGTCCTCAAGACAGCCGGCCTCGGAGCCTTCGCGTGGGCGCTTCCCAAGGAGCTACACACGGCCGCAGGCCGCACGATCCCGATCGCCGTTCAGCTCTATTCTGTGCGCGGCGATTGCCGTAAAGACTTCGACTCCGCCCTGGAGCAGCTCGCGAAGATGGGTTTCGAGGGCGTCGAGTTCGCCGGCTACTATAACTACGACAGCAAAGCAAAAGAGCTGAGGAATAGGCTCGATGAACTGAAATTAAAGGCCGCCGGGACCCACATCAGCACCGCATCGTTCCGGGAAGACACCATCAAGAGCACCATCGAATTCCACCAGACCATCGGCTGCAAATTCCTGATCGTACCCGGCGACGGCGCCTTCACCGATCCGGAAAGGAGCAAATCACTGGCGGAGACCTTTAACAAGACCGCCGAGATTCTCAAGCCGCTGGGCATGGCCTGCGGCTTTCACAATCACACCGCCGAATTTAAAAAGGACGGAGACAAAACCTACTGGGATTTGTTTGCCGAACGCACCAGCAAGGATGTGATCCTGCAACAGGACTGCGGCTGGACTGCCGCCGCAGGATTCGATCCTGTCGAATACGTCAAGAAATACCCGGGGCGCACCAAGACGGTGCACTTCAAACCGACTGTCGTGACCGGGGACAAGGACAAGAAGGCGATCCTCGGCCAGGACTCGGTCGACTGGGCAGCCGTTTTCTCAGCCTGCTCTTCGGTCGGGGGGACTGAGTGGATTGTCATCGAGCAGGAAACCTACCCCGACAACAGACCCGCCATGGAATGCACGGAACAGTCTTTGGCGGGGCTGAAGAAGATACTGCGCATAACGTAAACCTGATTGCCCGGGCCGCTGAGGTTTGAGGTACTTTTCATGCACATACGTGCAAGGGCAATTATACCCGTCCCAGGAGGATCGCGAGCACGAACAGGACCAGAGCCGCTGCCATCGCGATCGGGAAGCTTCTTTTGATGGGCTTGCCCTGGGAATACATGCCGATGGCCGCTGGCAGAGTGCTGGCGCCGAGGAGGCCGACGGCAAAGATGATGCCGAACGCACTGCCATAAAGGCTCGGATCGATCTTCGAGAAGGTGGTCCCGACAACGGTTGGGAAGATCGGCCCGAAACATAGCCCGGTGGCAAATACCAGGAGCGCCGCCGTAGCCTTGGAGTTGGCTGCCATCATCAGCCCAATCAGGACGGTCGCGGCCACCGCCAGGACGCAGAGCGCGATTATCCCGTTGGCCGAGGTTACCGCCACCGAGGCGATGAGCCGGGCAACCATGAGCCCGATCCAGAAAGAGGAAAGCACCATGCTGGCACCGCGGGCGTCGAAGCCCTGGTTGGTGGCATAGGTGGAAATCCACCCGCCCATGGAAACCTCCAGCCCGACATAGCAGAAGAGGGCAAGAGCGGCAACGATGATGGCCGGATTGGCCAGAAGTCCGAACGCGCTCGAGAACGCCTGCCCGAAGTTCAGCCCGGTCTTCTGTATTTCCGGATAGCTGGCAAGCGCCGCGATCACCACCGGCGCCAGGAGAATCAGGGTAATCACCATGCCGGTAGCCCTGTAACCGAGACGGTTGAGAAGCATTCCGACCAGAAATGGTGTGATGAAAGCACCGATGCCGAAAAACACGTTGCCAAAATTCGAGGCAGCGGCAGGATTCCCTTTAAAAAGCACCATGGGAATCAGGGTGTTGCCCAGATTGAGGCACATGGCGCCGATGCCCAGCACCACGCAGGAGAAGACAGCCATGCCGTAAGAGCGGGACGATACAAGCATGAACACGGCCAGGGCTCCCAGAATGAACCCGGCGATGGCGACCGGCCGGTATCCAAACAAATCCACCAGGGGGCCGAAGATCAGAACTACGAAAATGCTCGTAAACATCAGGGCCGAAATCAGCTTGCCGAACTGGCCGTCGTTGATTTTCAGCTGTTTGACCAGCTCGAGCTTCTGCGCGCCGATAACGGAAAAGCCGATACCAAGACCGAAAACACTGAGGAGCGCAACGATTTGAATCATTTCAACTCCCTTCGTCGGATAGGGATGGGCTGCCGGCCTTTGGGCGGTGATCGTTCCCAGCCAGGACGATGGTATTCAAGCGCCGTCGGCGATGATAAGACAATCCACGATTCCAGTTCTCATCAAGCTGCCAGGACCCACGAATTGGAGGATCGGATCACTCCCTTGGCGCATACTTAGAAAAGCAATTCAGCCCCGCGTCCCTGCTGGATGAGAGGGACATAGGTTTCCAGCTCTTTATGGACTGCGGGATCGGTCAGGTCGATAACCCGCTTTTTCTCGGCGGACAGATACGCCGCCATAACCAGCCGGGTGATTTCCAGGCCATAACTCCACGGCAACATGGCATCACGACCTCGGGTGAAAGCCTCGAGGGCATCGGCGTTCTCATCGGTGTAACCATAGAGATCAGCCTCGTTGTGCTGGACGGCCAGCAAGCCGCGCGAAGCCGTGGCCTTTTCCAGAGCCGACTCGGCATCCTTGATCGCTTCGGCAGCCACGTCGCCGATGAAGATGTTGAGCGGCGATACCAGCGTGTTGACCTCGAATGCGTATCCGGGCCCCATGCCATCCATAAACAGCCGCAGCCCCTGCTTCTCGAACATCCAGGAATTGGTAAACTGTGATTTCACCTTCTGTCCGGTTTCCGGATTTTTGTAAGTGATCATGCCGGTGGCAAAGTCTTCGGCAGGAGTTTTCCGGTAGTCGACTCCCCGATCCTTGAGCAGCTTCTCGCGCCAGCGAGGCTGCCCCCATTTGAGAAGCGCGATCTCAGCGTTGACGCTCTGGGGTTGCAGGAACGTGATTCCCTTCCCGATCGGCGTCAAAGTGTACCAGCCGGCAGCGATGCTGTGACAGCCCATATCACACAAGACTCCGCCACCCTGACGCGTCGGATCCCAGAACCAGCCCTCATGAGGGCCGCCATGTTCTTCCGCGGAACGAGTGAGTGAGAAGGGTCCCATCCGCCTCTGTACAGGTTCCAGCTGCGCCAGTTGCGTCCGGATCGGCTTCATGAAGATCTGGTTTTCGAAATAGGCCGTGCGCAGGTCAACTGCCCGGGCCAACTCGACGAGCCGTCGTGCTTCGGTAACCGTTCGGCCCAGGGGCTTTTCGCAGATCACTCCTTTCAGCATGGCACCGGATTTCACGGCGGCTGCGATTTCCTCCATAATCGGGATGCGTGCGAAGTTAGGTGCATATATGGCGATGCAGTCGACGTGTTTGGCCATCTCCGCAATGCTGTCGTAGACGACGGTATTTCCCGCTCCCAGACTCTTGGCCATCGCCGCCAGCGCGGCTGCGCCTTCGAGCGCGGTGACTCCTGCCAGTTCCACGCCGCGCACCTGCTTCAACGCCATCAGCTGGAAGCGCGCAACAAACCCTGCCCCGACCGATCCGATCCTCAGTGAACGCACATTTCCTCCCATCAGACCGCAAAGACCACAAAGGCCTCGAAGCAAATACTGCAAGTCCTTTGCGGTCCCGGTAGTCTCTGCGGTTCGTATCAGAGTGACCAACCCTCGCGGAAATTGGGCTTTACGAAATCGTTCGCCGCGGCGAAGTTGGTGACCTTCAGGTTCGGACCGTCCCACTCCAGCAGTCTCCCCGGATATAGAACTGCCAGATTGCCCAGGAGCACGGTCTCAGAAAAAGGCCCGGCATAATCAAAATTGGAGACCGCCTTGGTCTTGCCCTTGCAGGCATCGATCCAGTTTTGCTCGTGATTGGCCTTGTCGACTCTGGGAATGGTCTTCTTGGGCTGTTTGTAGGCCTTCATCCTGGTCTCGGGGATAAGGCGGGGGCTCTCGGAATACGTCTCACACATCAGCTTGCCCTTCTCTCCCACGAAGATCGTGCCGCTTTCAGGCATCCTGCGACTCGGCTCCAGTTCTTCGGGGCGCTCGGGCAAGAGCCCACCATCGTACCAGTGGAGCTTGAGTGCCGGATATTTCTTGCCGCGAGCCGGGAAGTTGTAGTGGATGACGGAAGCCATCGGGTAGCTGTCTTTATATTCCAGTCGCACCCTGTCCACTCCTTTGCCGTCTTGTCGCTCCCGCTCCACCACCTGGTAGGCAATGAAGGCCGCCACGCTCTTCGGATACCCGAGGTTCAGGGCGGTGTAGGAAGCATCCATGACATGGCAGGCCATGTCTCCCAGGGCTCCCGCGCCAAAATCGAACCAGGAGCGCCAGCTGAACGGATGATAGGTGGGGTGATAGGGGCGCATTGGGGACGGTCCGATCCAGAGGTCCCAGTCCAATCCATCCGGCACAGCCGGATAGTCTGCGGGCCGGGGCATGCCCTGCGGCCAGATCGGCCGATTGGTCCAACAGTGTACTTCGCGCACCTTGCCGATCGCTCCGTCGGCGATCCATTCTTCGATTAGCCGCACTCCTTCTCCCGAATGTCCCTGGTTGCCCATCTGGCTGACGACCTTATATTTCCGGGCCGCTTCCGTAAGCATGCGCGCCTCCCAGAGCGAACGGGTCAGCGGTTTCTGCACGAACACGTGCTTGCCCAGTTGCATGGCCGCCATCGCTATCACGGCATGGCTGTGGTCCGGGGTTGCAACGATAACAGCGTCGATGTCCTTCTGTTTTTCCAGCATGACGCGGAAGTCGCGGTAGGTCTTTGCATTGGGATATCTCCTGTAAACCCGTTCGGACCTGACGTCGTCCACGTCGCACAGTGCCACGATGTTTTCCTTGGCGCAGGCATTGGTGTTGCTGCTCCCCTGTCCACTGACCCCGACAGTGGCAATATTCAGCTTGTCGCTGGGAGCCTGGTAACCGGGACCGCCGAGCACATGCCGGGGAACCACCATGAGTCCTGCAGCAGCTGCGATGCCACCCACAAAAGTACGGCGCGAGATTTCCCCTTTTGCCTGGGTGTCTTCCTTCTTTTGATCTTCCATGTTGGTGCCTCTTAGAATGTACAGGGATCAAAACAAAAGCTACGCCTTACGATGTCGCTATTATCCTCAATTCCCCGGCACGCAAAACAAAAATATCGCGTCTGCCAAGATATCGTCCCCGTGATTTCGACCCCACCGGCAGCGGCGCCCGAAAGAATTATCGGAACCCGCGAAACCGGGTTCGTCTGTTCCACAGTCCCATAAGGCAACTCATATGCCCAGCGTGTTCCGCTCTGGCATTGAGGTCGCCGGAAAATGCAGCAATCGCTGCGCAGCCGGCTCCAGGATCCACGCCTCCAATCCCGAATGGTTCCGGCAGTAGGCCTCGATCTCTTGCGCACTGAGAATCATGAAAGCGGTCGAGAGAGCGTCGGCGACCGCAGCCGGCGATTCTCCCAAAACTTTCCGGGGAGCCGACACCCATGCAGCCGACCGGAGCCGGACCGGCTTCTGCTCGCGGGGATCGAGAATGTGGTCCGTTTTCCGGATGCCGGAACCGCTCAGGGCTTGATCTCGTGCCATGATCCGGGCCAGAACCGTCTCAGTCCCGGGGGCGCTCAGAGTCAGTGGCCAACCCTGCCCGCCGGGAGGAGACTCCAGCGCCAGAACCGAGCTGTATCCGGCGTGGATGAGAGCCCGGTCGACCTCCCAGTCTTTGAGTACTTCCGCCATGCGATCCACGGCATAACCCTTGCCGATTCCGCCCAGATCCAGCCGTATCCCGTCGGAATGTGCCCGAACATGGAATTCACCCGGGACCAACTCCAGCTTGTCAAACCCGGAGCCGATCGCGATGTCGAAGGCGCCGCCGGTCTCGAGATATAAGGACCGCGCGATCTCCAGGCACTCCATCGTCCTGTGACTTACGCGGACGCCCTGGCCTGTTGACAGGTGGTTGATGCGCGAGATGTCGCTGTTTTCTACAAACCGGCTGAGTTCCCGTTCCAGCCGGTCTGCCTCGTCAAAGGCGCACCTGGCGGCCTGCCGCGCATACTTTTCCTCGACATGCACACAATCAATCCCGAACAGTGCGGCCATGGCCGTATAGGAGAAGCGATGGACGAGATCGGAGGAGATGTCCTCCGGCAGAGCAAATTTCAAATCTCCTTCGCCCGGCTTTGTCATCGACGGTCTGCGTCCCCGCAGAGCCAGGCCACAAAAGAGAAGTAGCTGAAAAACAGGCTTGCCGCTGCCAGCGGCAAAACACAATAGCGATGAATCAGAAAGAGATCTTCCTGATGATAGGGGCCCCAGATTGGAAACATGGCCAGCGTGATGGAAACCGCTGCCGGCACGGTCAACGCAACAGCGATCCAGAAAAATAGTTTGCGCAACAGGACGGCATAAGAACTGGCGCTGCCGGGGGTCGCGGAGCTTAACGGCCGCCGCAAGCGATGCCAGTCTGCCGCAGTGAAACGATTCCGATGCGCCCAGAAGAGCGCGACCAGCACGGCGCCAAAGGCGAACACAAGTGCGGAACCGGCATGAACCATGAGCCGGTAGCCGGCCAGCTTGCGTCCATCCGTAAGGGAGGAATAAAATCCGCTGCCGGCGATTGCGGCGAATGAGAGAAAGCCGAACAGGTTAACCAGAATCCGCATGGTGCCATTCCCGAGGGAAGAGACATGATGCGGAGCGACATCCCGGCGCCGGCGCCGGAACCGAATGCGGAGAAGGCAATCCACGAGCATGAGCACAAACGCCGTGATGAATACGCCTACCACCACATCTCGATACATAGCGTCGCTTCAGATTCCACTGCTTTGTCTTACGGCCGCTCTCCCTTTTCACCGTCTGCAACTGCCGACAGGCGCGCCAGCGCCCTCAGGAGGTAAGCTATCAGCAAGAACATGATCAATCCTGCGGACGTCAATCCCGCTGCTTTAAGCCAGGAACGGTATCGGAAGGACCGGGCAAAATCGGCCGCATATCGGGAATCCAGATTCTTTTGAAACTGGAACATCTTCCAGGCACTCCCGCGCTCGGACGCCAAAGGGGAATCGACAGCAACGCTGCCGAAAAAGATCGGCGCCTCCGTGGCATGGCAGTCCTCGCAACCGCGGGCTCCCAATGATTGGGAAGCGGGCCGCACATCGTGAGCCAGCGGCCAGAGATAAGGCTGTGCCGCCGGATTGTCTGCCATGCTGATCTTTCCGTTGTCATCCAGGCGGTGCAGTTTTCCACCGGCGATATACACGGGTTTCCCCTGAGCCTGTGAATTCGCGTCCAATAACAGCAGTATGCGGGCCAGCCATGGTTCATCGATGGCAGGCCAGCCGCCATTGGGCGGCGATTTTAGGCTCAGCCTCGCCTTTGTCAATGCCCTTTTCACCTGGTCGGGATGAATCGGCTGGACCGACCGATCCTGCAACCTGCCCCAGAAAGCTGGCCACAACAGCCGGTTCGGCGCGATCTTGCCATCTTCCTGCTCGGCAAAGACCGGGTAATAGAGGTGAGGCAAGACCTCTCCCGCCTTGTTGATATTTTGCATACCCAATCCATGCGACTGGCTGGTCTTCAACCGGTGAGTCACTGACCCCGGCCAGGGCCCGGAATGGCAGGCGGTGCAGGTGAGCCTGGTAAAATGTACGGGAGGGATTCCGGCATGCTTGGGAAAGGGCGCGCCCAGACGTCCCTTGGGAAAACTGCTGCCCGCCTCCGTCCCCAGGTGACAGCCGCCGCAGGTGAGAGTGGCTGCTTGCGGATCCTTTCCCGTCGCGGGCTCGCCTTCGTAGCCGCGGATCATGGCATGGTCCAATCCGTTGCGATGGCAATCCACGCAAGTCATGCCCCGTGCCAAATGAATGTCTTCGTCCGTGTTCCAGCGGGCGCGGCCAAGCTGCTCAAGATCCGCATTCGAATGGCAAAAATAGCAGCGCCGGGCCGGCACACTCCTGAGGATGTCAAAAGCCAACTTGGCCCCGGGCAGAAATCGTTCCTGAGCATAGGTTACCGTCGGCTTTTTGGCCAGGAGCGAGTCCTCGAGGTAGGGGAGCAGATAGTCAAAAGTGTTGGGCATCTCCCGGGCCGAACCGGTGATCTGCCCGATCCCGCTCGCGGCGGTTTCTGCCCAGCGGAAGTTTTCCAGGCCTATCTGCCGCGCGTACTCGGCGTGGTCATAGGCAGCGGAGGCATCGTGGCAGGCCAGGCAATTCACCTCGAGCTCTCCGGAAACCTGCCAGCGCGCCTGCAAGTCGGCGCCCCCCGCGCCGTTCTCTTCGGATATTCCCCCGGGCGTCCGACCGCCAAAGAGGACGGCGAACTTCCACGCGCTGATTCCAAGCTGTTGCGGCCGGAAACAACCGGACCAGGCACGATAGGATAGCGGCAGTTGCGTAGCCGTATCCTGATCGATGAGGATCCACGGCTGGCCTCTCCTGCCGCCGGCAACGCCGGTGAGGGTGGAGTTGAAATGCCAGCCGCGGCTTATGGTGGCAACATCATGGCAGTCAGCGGCGCACGTCTGGCGCGTCGAGAAGGGCAAGAGCGGACGATCTCCGGGCCGGATCACTTCCCCTTCTGTATCCCGCAAGGGGATGATATGAACGGGTCGCGCACGGCTGCCGTCGTTCAGATCGCCCAGCAACTGTTTTCCGGCAAAGCGATCCTTCTCCGCCTGAGGCGAAGTCCCGGCAAGGACGGCCGCACCTAGCCCGATCCATAGAGCGACGGCCGGGAGTGCCCGGACCAGGAAGGAAGTGCTGGGCGGAACAACTGGTCGGCACGCTTCATTTCCCATTCAGATCTCGAAATCGCCGGATTCAAAAAGCACCGGACGGTTCGCTTCGATTGCGGTGTTTACTTTCAAGACCGTGACGGCGGTTTCGTAACCGATTTCGCCCGGGCAGTTGAGTTTGGCTCTGCCTCGGATGGCAGCGAAGAAGTTCTCCAGGTGCGGCTGGTGGTATTTCTTGAGTGACTGCACAGGCAGCAGATAGCTTGGGGGCGGTTCCGTTTCGCGCACATCCAGGACCACCTCAGTCTTGGGCTTAGGCTCCTCCTTGGGCGCCAGGAGCAGCCCCTGTCGGACCCAGGATCCCCAGTCCGGTGCATTGGCGACATCCCGATACACCTTGCCTCTGCCCGCAGACTCAGAAATTTCAAGCGAGCCTTGATCCCCGAGGAACACTTCGTAGTAGCCGCCGAAGCCGTTGGTGGTAAGAGTCTGGTAGAAAGCCCGAACCATGCCGCCGCGAGTGGGATATTCGTAGACCGCCATGACCGTGTCGTACCACTCGTGCGTGTCCTTGCTGTAGTAGTCCGTGCCGCCGCTTGCCATCACGGATCTCGGCCTGGCATCCAGGAACCAGTTGAAAATGTCGATCTGGTGGGAGCCGAGGTCCACGATCGGACCGCCGCCCAGGCCGCGATACCAGCGCCAGTTGAGGAACTGCTCCATGGAACGGAAACCGTATTTTTCCAGAACTGAAGGAGAGACCGCATACCTATCTGGAATGGTCAGCGGGTCGCGGCGCGAGCGGTTCCACTGGCCATTCACCGTCGTCAACTTTCCTAACAGCGCCGCCTCGCGGATCAGCTTCTGGTAACTGAAAATGTAACGCGGATTGCTGCGCCGCTGATGTCCGACTTGCAGCAGCTTGCCGGTTTCCCTTGCCGTGAGAACGATGCGGCGGGCGTCCTGCAAATCGTTGGACATCTCTTTTTCGCAGTATACATGCAAACCCGCCTTCAGGCAGGCGATCGCGTGCTCCGCATGCCAGAAATCCGGTGTGGCCACGATCGCAGCGTCCAGCCGGCTCTTCTCCTTGTCCAGCATCTCCCGAAGATCGACGTAAGCGTTGTGGATGTGGCCATACCTCTTCAGCAGACCGCTGACGCGTTTCTGGTTGTACTCCGTCCAGATGTCACAGAGGGCAGTGAAGCGGATTTCGGGAATCTGCAGGCAAGCATCCATGAGCACCTGGCCCTGCGCTCCTGCGCCGATAAGCGCCACGCGTATCTCGCCGGAGCCGCCGCCCGCACTGGCGAGAGATTCCGGCGCCAAAGCAAGGGTCGCACCTGCAGCCGTCGTCTTGCGCAGAAAGTCGCGCCGATCCATGGTTTTGGTGAAGACCTCCGAACTCATGGTCTCTCCACCTCCCCTCTTGCGAAGGCGACCCATTCACGACGAAGCTGGAGTCCGGCAGCTCGCTGCCGCCTCGCGATATGACAACGCAATCCATGGACGACCAAGGCGCAAGCAAGCCTGTGCACTCCAGGGAATTCGCCGTACATTCGTCCCCGCCTAAAGAATCGGGGTGACGACAACTTTACGGACCCAGATCCTCGAGTGATCCCCCTGAATCATGATGGGACCGGGAGATCCTTCGTCGCTATCGAGCGCTCCCCCGGTGATGCCATCGATCACCACATTGTCATGCACCCTGCTGCCGTTCAAGACTACGGTAACCCGGTTTCCTACCAGTGTGACTTCCGCGGTCTGCCACTCTCCGGCCGGCTTGCTGGAATTCACAGAAGGTTTGACCCGGCTGTAAATGCTCATGTGACCGGTGGCGTTGGGTTCGGTTCCCGCATCGTCGAGAATCTGTAGCTCATAACGGCCGCGGAGGTACAATCCGCTGTTGCTCTTCGGCTCCAGTTTGTATTCAACTTCCACTTTGAAATCTTTGAATCTCTGTTTTGAAATAATGTTGTTTATATTTTCATGATTCGTCAGGTACCCATCCACAACTGACCATCCGGGATGCTGATCCGCAAACTGGAACTCCCAGCCGGCGAGATCCTTACCGTTGAACAGAGCGATGGGCTTTCCGAATTTGTGAGCTGCGTTGGCGTCGTAGTTGCCCCACTTGGGGGGGCGCACACCGACCCAGGGAATCTTCTCGGTGGCCGTGGTCAGTTCGCCTATCAGCTTGTCCTTTACAATCCGGGCACGATGCACCGGCTTCGGGGCGTTTGGTCTGGCGCCGGGCGAGAACACCAGTTCTTGGCCCTCGATGGCGATTTCCCGCAGCTTGCTGACGCTTCCGGCGCGATTGAGAAAATACCCGACCAGCTGGCCGTTTTCCTCCCTGACCTCGAGCCAGTAGGGGTAGCTGCCTTTGGCACTTGTGGCGGTGATGTCCCACTTGCCTAGAAAGGGATTCTTCTGGGCTCCGGCAGCCCCGCAACACACCAGAATGAGGATCAACAACAGACCGTGTTGGCGCATCATTCCCTCCATTTGAGTCCTGCGCATATAAGCGAGGTAGTACAGGAGCAGGGACAATGTACGCGAACAAATGCAGGGAAATCAATCTTTGTGTATCCAGAATGCGAACCACGGAGGGCGCGAGGAGCCTGGAGCAGTATCGCGGGAGTCTCGGTGGTTCCAAAAGTCCGCTCGTTGCGGGTGCATGTCATTTCAACTCCCTGCTGGAGTAACCGAGAATCCGGCGCGCCACGATCAGACGGTTGATCTGGCCTGTGCCCTCGAACAGATCATTGATCTTGGCATCACGCATCCACTTTTCCAGCAACAGCCTCCGCGAGTAGCCGAGCGGTCCCATAAGTTCTACGCCCTTCTGCGTCACGCGCGTCACAACCTCCCCTGCCTTGATCTTGCACATGGAAGCTTCGAGCGTGTTGGGCCGGTTTTGGCTCATCATCGAGACCGCTTTCAACGTCAGCAGCCACCCGGCACGCAGCTGCGCCTCCATGTCAAGTATGTCCCGTTCGATCGCGGTGTGCAGGTTTCGGGGCCGGGCGTAGGAAATGGAGATTCCATCCTGAGCCAGCAACTCCTTTAGCAGATCGATGGTCGCCCGTGCAATGCCGAGTGCGCTTGCGGCTATGGTTGGCCGCGTAGCATCGAATGTCGCCATCGCTCCCTTGAAGCCCGCACCGGCTTCGAGCACCTCCGCGTTGCCGAGAAGATTTCCCAGTGGTATACAACAATTCTCCAGCAGCAGGGTGGCTGTGTCGCTCGCCCTGATTCCCATCTTCTGTTCGAGCTTGACCACTTTCAGGCCCGGGGTGCCGGCTTCGACGACGAAGGGTTTGATCCCGGCACGGCCCGCGGACGGCTCCACAGTTGCCCACACCACGACGAAGCCATTCGAATCCACGAGCGACTTGTGGCCGTTGGTCACGAATATCTTCTCGCCGTTGAGCACCCAGTGGTCGCTGTTGCGCACAGCCCTCGTCCTGATCGCAGCCATGTCCGATCCGCAGTGGGCCTCGGTCATGGCCATAGCCGCCCATTTGGGCTCGCCTTCGCGATAGCGCGCGAGGAAGCGTGTCTTCTGCTCCGGCGTGCCTATGGCTTCGACAGCCGCACCACCCAGAATCGAACCGGGTGTGCACAGGTAAATGCCGGCATCGCCCCAGGAGAGCTCCTCGACGAGGTGCACGAGGGCCATGGAAGCCGCGAGGCCCGTGGAAGCGTGCCTTGACCCGGCTCCGGAATCCCGGGCATCCGAGCGGGACTCCTGCCCCGCCACGAGTGCATCGCTCCACATGAAGTTGACATAGTCCCAGGGAATCTCGTGCTCGTTGTCATCATAGTAGCGCGCCCGTGGACGCATGAGGTTGAGCGCAATACGGTGCGCCAGATCCACCTGGGCGCGGATGGTCTCGGGCATCTCGAAGCTAATCATTGCGTTTCTCCTACACCATCGCGATTCCTTCCATGACTGCGAAACCGCGGGCATTGCGCAGCCACAGTTCCACGGGATAGTCACGGATATAACCATGCCCTCCAAGGGCCTGAAGCGCCCGATCACACACGTTGAGTGCCATGTCGTCTGCAAAATTCCTGGCCAGGAAAGCCTCTCGCGTCGCATCACGCCCCTGATCGAGGAGCCACGCCGCCTCCCAGACCATCATGCGCGCGCCTTCCAGATCGGTGATCATCTCGGCCAGCATGAAGGCGATCGACTGGCGCTGAGCGATCGCCTCGCCGAAGGCCTTCCTGTTTTTCGCATATTCCAGGGCGTACTCATAAGCCGCGCGCGCAACACCCAGCGCCAACGCGCTCTGCGCCACCCGTGACGAGTTAAGCAGCAGCTGAAGATCGCAGCCGGCTTCCTCTCCCAGCCGATGCGAAGCGGGAACGCGACAGCCCTTGAACTCGACCGTGTAGCAAGGGCAGGCTTTCATGCCCATGTTTTGTTCACGTTCCTTCACTGAGAGGCCAGCCGTGTCCCTGGGCACAAAAAAAACCTGGCTTTGTCCGTCGTGAGCGGCATAAACCAGCATCCATTCCGCTTCGGCGGCAAACGGTACATTGCACTTGATGCCGTCCAAAGTGAATTCGCCATGAGACAGCGTGGCGTGCGTCCGCAGCGCGCCCGGGTCGAAGTCGTAGCGGGGCTCCATGAGGGCGGCGGATCCCGGCGTATAGGAATCGGAACAGAACAGCGGGAGCAACTTCGCCTTCTGCGCAAGCGTGCCACAGAGGAGGAGAGGAAAAGCCGCAAGATTGGGAGCCATGAGCGCCAGGGCGCCGGATAAATCGCCCCAAGCCAGTTCTTCCGCAGCCAGTACCCCAGTGACCGCAGAGCGCTCGCCAAACCCTCCGTAGCTCTCCGGGATGCTCGCGGGAAGCAGGCCGAGTTCCCAGCCGCTTTGAAACAGGCGGGCAGGCAGGTCACCCTTCTCGTCGCTCTCGCGCATCACAGGGCGAAGTTCCCTTGCGGCAAATTTTCGGGCAGCCTCCACCAGCGTCTTCTGATCTGCAGAAGGCTCAAATGAGTACATTGGACAAGCCCACCCCTCCCTAGGATTATAGCCTCGGCACCGCACTTAGGCAGGTCGAACTGTGGTATCTTTGAGCCGGCGTTGAAAGTCGAACCGCCAAGTCCGCGAAGGCTGCAGAGAATTTTCTTCAGGATCCGGGGGCAGCAGGTCTGTACTCTTGTGTTTTTTCGGAACAAGCCGTTAAAAACTCCTGCAGCCATACGAACACCACGAGGGGTTGTTTCGTGTATTTCGTATGATGCGAGGTTTCCGCTTCTGGTTGCAGCCGCCGGGTTGCCCTGCGGTCGGTGCGGTTTCGTGTGCGGAGGATGAGCTGTGCACATAGGATTCTTGGGCGGCACGGGAATTGAGGCAAAAGGATTGGCGCTTCGTTTCGCTGCTGCCGGGGCATCTGTCATCGTGGGCTCGCGCTCGGCGGAGCGTGCGGCGCAGGCGGCAGAGAGGTACAACACAATCCTGGGGGAATCTCTGATTCGGGGGGCGGGCAATCACGCGATGCTCGATGCCTCCGAAATCATTTTCCTCACGGTCCCGTTTGCCCAGGCTGTGAACGCCGTAGAGAACTGCGGTACTTTGCTCACCTCTCGTCATGTCATCGTCGACGTGACGGTACCGCTGCTTTTTCGCGCAGGTCATGCTGAGTATCTGGAGCCGGAGAACGGATCAAATTCGGAGCAGATTGCGCGCCACCTGCCGGCCGGGGTTCCCCTGGTCGCAGCATTTAAAACCATCCCCGCCTTCGTTCTCGCAGACCTGGAAACGACTCTGAATTGTGATGTGTTCGTGTGCAGCGATTCGGCTGATGCCAAACAGAAGGTGATGGCGGCGGCGAACTTGATCCCGTCGCTGCGCCCCCTCGACGGCGGACCGTTGCGCACGGCGCGGACGCTGGAACGCATGACCACGCTCGCGGCCGAGCTCAACCGGCATTACAAAAAAAAGGGCGCGCGCTACCGAATTGAAGGCATCTGAAACAAAGATGGGGTGACAGGATCCCCATTTCCGCATTTAACGGAAACGGTCCAAGAGCTCGATCCATTCAGATATTCCGGGATGGGAAGATGTCGTGAGGCTGACGGCGCTGGCAGGGGGAGTTGGGGCGGCAAAGCTCTTGTCCGGCGTGATCAAAGTCATGCCGGCCGAAGATCTTACCGTTGTCGTCAACACCGGCGACGACTTTTGCTGGATGGGGCTGTATATCTGTCCCGATCTCGACACCATCACTTACACGCTGGCGGGCCTCGACAACCCCATGACCGGATGGGGGATCCGGGACGAATCGTTCCGCTGCCTCGAGCGCCTGGGTGAATTGGGGGGCGACACCTGGTTCAAGTTAGGGGATCGCGACCTGGCCACCCACCTCTACCGCACCCATTGCCTCCAGAACGGCAAGACGCTCACGGAGGCGACTGCAGCTATATGCCGGCAAAACGGCATCACCGCCCGAATTCTTCCCATGACCGACTTTCCCGTTCCTACCATGGTGCACACCGAAGAAGGCACATTGGCTTTTCAGGATTACTATGTGCGCAGGAAGTGCGCGCCATTGGTCGACGGCTTTTCTTTCCAGGGGATCGAGGCATCCAGCCCCGCTCAGGGCGTTCTCGATGCCATCCAGAGTGCAGATGCCGTCGTAGTATGTCCCAGCAATCCTTATATCAGTATCGGCCCAATCCTTGCGGTGCCCGGGATCAGAGAGGCGCTTAGTGCCACACCGGCGACCATCGCGGCGGTATCCCCCATTGTTGCCGGAGACGCGCTCAAGGGGCCGGCCGCAGCCATGATGCGCCAGCTCGGCCACGAGGTTTCCGCCGTGAGCGTCGCCAGGCTTTACCGGGATTTCCTCGACATATTCATGTTAGACCGCCGCGATGAGAACCTGTGCGAACAGATTGCGGCTCTCGGCCTGGAGGTTCACGCCGTCGAGACGGTCATGGACAGCACGGCCTCGAAAGTCGCGCTGGCAAAGTCTCTGCTGGAGGTCCTGCCGTGACTCCCGTCATACTCGTTCCCGTGAAAGAACATGCGATGGCCAAATCGAGAATGTCTCCACTGCTGACTGCTCAAGAGAGATGCGCTGTCGCCTGGGCCATGTTGGAAGATATGATCCGCGCCTTGCTCCCGCTTTCCTATCCGGTCGCGATCATAACCAACTCAACCCGGGCCGCGGCGCGGGTTGAGAAGCTCGGGTGGAGAGTGCTCTGGGAAGAGGTTCAGACTTCCGAGAGCGCATCCGTTGATGCGGCCTCCAAGCATCTGGCGAAGGAAGGGGTGGAGGCGGTCTTGCGCCTGCCGGCCGATCTGCCGCTGGTGCGGCCAGAGGATGTCGGGGAAATACTCTCGCTGCCGATCACCGCTCCGGGCGCCGTGCTGGCGCCATCCTGGGATCGGACGGGAACCAACGCGCTCCTGCGCACGCCTCCTGACCTGTTCCCATCACGCTTCGGCCCCGGCAGCTTTACACTCCACCTTCGCGAAGCTGCAGCAGCCGGTGCTCATCTCAGGATCGTGCAAAACCCGCACCTGGAGCTGGATCTCGACGATCCTGCCGACATTGTCCGTTTTCTCTCCCGGCCGGTTCCCGGCGAGACTTACCATACGCTGGTGGACCTGAATATCAAAGAGAGGCTCGCAAACCATGCTTTCCAGCAAGATCCGGATCCGGGGACTGCAGGGGATTCCTGAAATTCTGTCGGGGACGAACCTAGCGACGGAAATTCTAAGGGCACTGGCATCCGCGGCTGTCAGCGCAACGCCGCGTGAGGGGCGTCCCGAAGAGTCCGATCCGATCGTAATCGTCGTCGCGCAGAAGGTCGTGAGCAAGTCGGAGGGCTGCCTGGTCCGGCTGGACGGGATCGTCCCCTCTGCCCGAGCCCAGGTGTGGGCTTCCGAATATCATAAGGACCCGCGCATGGTAGAGGTCGTGCTTCAACAAGCCCGGCGCATTGTGAAGATGGATCGCGGCATCATCATCGCGGAGACCCACCACGGCTATGTTTGCGCCAACGCCGGCGTCGACGCTTCCAATGCCCCAAGTGGAATGGTGGTCCTGCTGCCTCAGGATCCCGACAAGTCGGCTGCACGCCTCCGGCAGGAATTCGAACAGGCACTGCACCGGAGCGTGGCAGTGATTGTCTCCGATACCTTCGGCAGACCCTGGCGCAAGGGCCTGACGAACGTAGCGCTCGGCGTCTCAGGTCTTTCCCCTTTTATCGATTATCGAGGACAGGTAGACTCATATGGACGCCTGCTTCAAGCGACGGTGCTTGCGGTCGCCGACGAGCTCGCCGGGGCGGCCGAGCTGGTCATGGGGAAGACCACAGGTATCCCGGCCGCCATAATCGAAGGTTTTCGCTACACGCCCGTAGAAGCAAGCGGCAGGGATTTGATCCGCCCGGCGGAGGAAGACCTTTTTCGTTGAGGAGAGCGACATGGCAGCCAAAATCCCTGAGAATTTCATCGACTTGATCCAGCAGCCTGCTTTCGCCAATCTGGCAACGCTGATGAAAGACGGCAGCCCTCACGTTACACCGGTGTGGTTTGACTACGATGGCGAGTACGTGAGGATCAACTCTGCCAAAGGCCGGGTCAAGGATCGCAACATGCGCAACAATCCGAGGGTGGCGCTGTCCATCATGGATCCTAAGAATCCTTACCGCTACCTTGAAATCCGCGGCCGGGTAACTGAAATAACTGAAGAAGGTGCAGACCAGCACATCGACCGACTGGCCAAGAAGTATTTGAATGTGGACAGTTATCCCCACCGTTCAGCCGCCGAAGTGCGGGTGCTGTACAAGGTGACGCCCGAGCATGTAAGCACCATGGGATGATCGGTGCCGCCTCACCGATGAGGATGCCAGACAGACCATGCCCGTAAGTGAAGAGCCGCCGTTCGCCGGAAAACTGTTGGGGCGAGTGACCGTTCGGCTGGGGTCAGGCCCGGTTATCGCAGCTGTGCTGCTGCTGCTGTGGGAGATCGTCATCTGGGTTCTCCAGGTACGGTCCTCAGCGTTGCCCGCACCATCGCGTGTCCTGCTCGAGATCTGGAGGGAAGCTCCCCAGCTGAGAAACCATGCTTGGGTTACGGGTCTGGAATCTCTGGAAGGCCTGCTTTTCGCCGGAGCGGCCGGCTTTCTCCTGGCGATCCTGAACGGTTGGTCAACCAGGGCCCGCGGTGTCGCGGTGCCGGTGCTCTCATTCCTGCAGAAGCTGCCGTTGCTGGTCCTGGCTCCGCTGGTCGTTCTCTGGTTAGGGCTCGGCGCCGCACCTGCCGCCGCGGTTTCCTTCCTGGTGTGCTTTCCATTCCTGGCAGCGTATTTGCAGGCCGGTTTCGACTCCGTGCCGGTCGACATTGTTGAAATACTGCAGACGATGGGAGCCGGCCCGTTACGAATCTTCCTGAAAGTCCATCTGCCTGCGTGCGTGCCTTATATGACACGCGCCGTGAAGCTCTCGGTCACACTTGCGCTGGCCGGAGCCATGGTGACGGAGTGGGTCGGCTCCGACAACGGCCTCGGTTATCTGATGCTTTACGCCGGTGCCAAGGCGGACTCAGCCCAGCTGTTTGCGGCATTGACTGTGGTCGTCCTGATGGCTCTGGGGGCTTACTATGCCATTTGTCTTATCGAGAGAGCCTGGATTTCGTGGCCAGCTCCCGTACCCCCCTGGATAGACCTGGTAAGGCAGAACAGCCTGAAGGGCTTCTCCTTGAATCGAAGGGTTTGATGTCCTCGCCTACTGCTCAGCTTCAAATCCGGAATGTTTATCACGCCCGGGTCATCGGGCGGGAAATTCGAGCGGTCGTCGGCCCGGTATCCCTCGACATCGGAGGCGGTGAGTTTCTATCGATCGTCGGCCCTGCAGGCTGCGGCAAGACAACCCTGCTCAAGATGATCGCCGGAATAGTGCCGATCACGAACGGTGAGATCAGGATCGCGGGGACGAAACTCCAGCCGCCAAGCCGCGATTTCGGCCTGGCCTTCGAAGAACCCGCTTTGCTGCCCTGGCGGACCTCCATGCAGAACATTCTCCTGCCAGCCGAAATGCGCGGTCTAGACCTGCTGGAAAGCAGTAATCGGGCGCGCCGGCTGTTGGCGTGGTTCGGCCTGTCGAGATTCGAGCAGAGCAAACCTTATGAACTGCCTCCGGGCACGGCGCAGGCGATCTCAATCTGCCGGGCGCTGGTCCACAGTCCTTCCCTGCTGCTCCTGGATGAGCCCTTCAGGACACTGGATCCTCTGTCGCTGGAACAGATGATCGACAGCTTACAGCGCCTCTGGGCTGAGACCCGAACCACGGCTGTACTTTGCACCTGCAACATGCACGAAGCTGTCTTGCTCTCGGACCGGGTTGCGCTGATGTCGCCGGGCCCGGGCCGGATACTGGAAACTATTTCCATCGATCTTCCCCGCCCCCGGCGCTTTGACAAGGCCATGGCACCGCAGATCGCCGAGTACTGCAACCGCATCCGCAATCCGTTCCGAGCACAAGGAGTCCTTCCATAGATTTTGGGCTTTGGAATTGTCGGTTGTGGCTGGGCGCAATGTTGCGATCTTTGAGGCAATATGCAGAGTCACGACAGGAATCTGGTTTGCGGCCGGGGCTGATTAGCGACGGGCGAAGAAGGAGAAGGCGGGTCGCTGCGCCTGAAGTGATGCGGCCCATCTGCCGGGGATGACTTGAGAGCAGGATGGGCAAGTGCCGTTGCCGGTCAGGGAATATTGGAGTATCCGGTATCCACGGCGTTCGACCAGCAAGCCCCCACAACGGGGGCAATACGTGTTTTCGAGGTTCTTCAGCCTTCCAGGCAGGTTGCCGGCATAGACATAGTGTAATCCGGCTCGCCTCCCTATCTCCGCGGCCCGAGCAAGGTCGGAGGCGCTTGTGTCAGGATTGTCGGTCATCTTGTAGTCCTGGTGATAGGCCGTCACGTGCCACGGCAGATCCGGAGATACTTCGGCAATGAATTGGGTCAATCGGGTCAGCTCTTCCTCAGAATCGTTGAAACCCGGCACCAGCAGCGTGACGATCTCCACCCAGAAACCGTTCTGGTGAAGGCTGCGAATGGTGTCGAGAATGGGCTGGAGGCGCCCGCCGAGTTTGCGGTAGCGGCGGTCGTCAAAGCCTTTCAGATCGACCTTGTAAAGATCCACCCAGGGCCGCAGATACTCCAGGACCTGCGGCGTCCCATTGCCGTTGGATACAAAACCCGTCATCAGGCCAGCCGATTTTGCCTGTTTGAACACCTCAACCGCCCACTCGCTGGTTATGAGCGGCTCGTTGTAAGTGCTGACCACGATTTCCGCGCCTTGCGACATCGCACTCCGCACCAGCTTTTCCGGCGTTGTCTGAAAAGCGGAAGATACGGCTTGGGGATCACGGATAGCCTGGGATGTCACCCAGTTCTGGCAAAAGCTGCAGTGGAGATCGCAGCCGAGCATGCCGAAACTGAAGGCAAGCGCACCGGGGCGGACGTGGAAGAAGGGCTTCTTTTCCACAGGATCGCACTGGGCCCCGGATACATAGCCGAAGGGAACCATCAGGCGGCCGCCGCGATTGTAACGGACTTTGCATACTCCGGCCGATCCTTCCGGAATCGGACAGCAATGGCCGCAAGCAAAGCATCGCACGCGGTCCCCATCGAGCCTTTCGTAGAGCTCACCCTCGCGTGTATGTTGCTGAAGCACCTCAGATAATGCTGGCATATTTTTTGATTCTACCGCAGGACCCGCCCCCGGAACAGTAGCGAATTAAGGACACCTGGATTTGCGGGACAGTCTCTCCTGGGGCAAGTGCACCCATGCGCACGAAAACTACCTTGTGCCTCAACAGCTTAACGCCGCGTCCTCTGCGTGGATCTCTTGCTTTTCACTGATATTTCCCGAGCAGTCGCTCAAGCGCCGGGGCGCGCCCAAGCGCATGAAAATAGCAATTTACCTCGGAGCACGGTGCGAGGTCTCCAGAAGTGTCGATGGGAAAATGACGCAGTTGCCTCTTTCAGCCGAACCTCTGAACGGGGTCTTGCGTTTTTACCAGTGTGATTTGGTCAGCGTGAGCTCAGAATGGGGGCGTTCCCGGTTTAAACCGGCGCGGGCTCAAAATGAATCTCTCCGTGATCCTCTCACGATGCAAGGCTGGCGACGCGCTCGCCTGGGAGGCGCTGGTGCGCCAGTTCCAGTCACGCATCTATGGGATCGCCTATCACTATGTCGGAAATCCCGAGGATGCACGCGATCTGGCCCAGGAGGTCTTTGTGCGCATCTATCAGAATCTCGGAAGCTCTACCGACGAGCAGATGTTTCTGCCCTGGATCATCCGGATTGCCCGCAATGCCTGCATCGATCATTTGCGCAGGAAGAGAGCAAGATCGCAAGGCAGGGATGTAGCGCTCGACGAGATTGCCGATCTGCCAGACAAGGGCAACACCCCTGAGCAGCAGTGGGCGGCCGACTCCAGGAAACGCCTTATCTACCGTGCATTGAGGGAACTCACCGATCTGAATCGCGAGATTATCCTGCTTAAAGAGATCCAGGGCCTGCAACTGGACGAGATTGCCACCATGCTCCACATTCCCCTGGGAACGGTCAAATCCCGCTCCAACCGGGCGCGGATCGAATTGGCGCGCAAAGTGATGGCGCTCAGCGGTGAGTTATGACGGCTATGGATTGCGAGAGCTTTGAAGACCGGCTTGATGCCTTCGAAGGGGGCTTGCTGCCGTCCGAAGAACGGGAAGCCGCCGCCAGGCATTTGAGTGCGTGCGCCCGCTGCCGTGCCCTGCTCGGGATCGTACGGGGGGAGGCGAACTTGCTGGCCGCGGAATTGCAGGATGACCTGGCGCGCTCGATCCTCTGCCGTACGAGCGGGCCTGCCTGCGACGGCGCTGAGCAACTCCTGTGCGCTTGGGTCGACGGCAACCTCAGGCCGGACGACGGAGAAATCATCCGCCTCCACATCGACCATTGTCCGGATTGCTGCGAGCTTGCGGCAACGCTGACCGAAATGAAGGAAGTTCTCCCCGGCATGGCAACGCTTGAGCCGGACGCGCGCTTCACGGCAGACGTTTTTTCTGCGACGGCCGGGCTTCGTTCACGCATCAGAGAGGCGCGGCAACCCCTGGATTTCCCCGTATGGTGGAGCCGCCTGATCCGCAGACCCCGCTTCGCCTGGGAAGCCGCTTACGTAGGCACCCTCCTCGTCCTGCTGGCCCTGGGAAACCCGGCCGTCCTTCCGAAAGCGCTCGCGGTGCCCCAGGTGGTGATTCAGAGCGGCAATCAGATAATGCAGGAAACGGCCACGGCGCTTGCCGGTCGACAGGAGTCGGCGCGGCGATCGCTCAATGATCTCCATCTGCGAGGCAGGAGCCTGGCAGAAAAGGCGGCGGATTTCCCCATTCGAACCGCCTCCACCCTCCGTGGGAAGGCATCCTCCTTCCTGGAAGAACTGAAGCTCGACCTGTTCGACGGCAACGGCACGGACCAGCAGCGCGACGTGCGCTGATACCAGGCTCGACAAATATGTATATCGCCACCGAACCCTCGCAGCCCCGGCTGCGTTAATTCCGATGAAGAGAGGGAACCACAGGACATCATGATAGAAAGCATAGGAGGGTAATCATGGACAATCCGCAGGAAACTCGACAAGAGCCGCATCCGCCCCAACCCGAAGAGGCCGCCGCCCGCGCCTACCCGCCACGCGACGTCCCATGGCAGCGCAAGCCCGCTTACCCGGAAGATCCGAGGTTCAAGTCACCGGCCCTGGCCACTTTTCTCTCGCTGGTTCCCGGTCTGGGACAGGTCTACGTGGGTTATTATCGACAGGGATTCATCAACATACTGGTTGTTGGGACGCTGATATCAATGCTCGCTCCCGGTCCGCGCGTACATTGGCCGCTGACGCCGCTGCTGGTGTTTTTTCTGGTCTTCTACTGGCTTTACAATCTCGTCGATGCGGCGCGCAGAGCTTCATTTTACAATCAGGCCTTGTCTGGAATTGCCGTAACCGAATTCCCGCAGGAATTCAAGATGCCCGAAGCGTATGGGTCGCTGGCCGGTGGTGTGCTGCTGATTGTTGCGGGTCTGATAATAGCCTCCAATACCGTCCTCCATTATTCCCTCGATTGGCTCAGAGAATGGTGGCCGGTGGCTCCGATCCTCTTCGGCGCATTTCTGGTCTTTCAGTCGGTGAGGGAACGCAGGAAGAAGGGGAAAACATCTTGACGACAGTAGCATATGTATATATGTATATGTCATGAAACGCCTGGTAATGAATATCCCCGACGAGCTTCATCGCAGGCTGAAAGTCGTCTGCACTCTGCAGGGAAAGACGATGACGCATGTCGCCCTGCGACTGTTGGCGGAATACGTGGAGAAAGAGGAAAAGCGAAAGTTTATCGTCTACCCCAAAGGCTAGCTCCAACGCTGCGGCATGCCTGCGATTCAGATCCGATGGTTGCTGCAGATTACCTTCGGGGCGGCTGCGTGTGGGGGATTTCTTCGCCCGCAATCACGCGCTCGGCGCAATTCTGCCGCGGAATCCTTCGCTTATCGCTCGTAAATGAGCCGGGGTGCTGCCGCAACAGGCGCCGACGACGCGCGCCCCGGCGTTTACCGCTTCACGAGCGGATTGGGCCATAGATTCCTGGGTAGCGTTGTAGGTGGTCTTGCCGTTGAGGAGCACAGGCACCCCGGCGTTCGGCTTGAAGATCAGCGGCATCTCCGGCATAAGGCCGTGCATCGTTCGAATGATGTTCAAAAGTTCTTCCGGTCCGGTGCCGCAGTTGCCGCCCAGAGCACATGCCCCCCAGTCGATGATGGACTTCACTGCCTGCGCCGGAGTGACTCCCATCATGGTACGACCATGTTTTTCAAAGGTCATGGTCACAACGATAGGGATCTCCACGGATACCCTGCGTACTCCTTCGATGGCGGCTTGAACTTCCTCCAGCGCCGACATGGTCTCGATCCAGATCAGATCGACGCCCGCGGCGACAAGGGCACCTGCCTGTTCGGCGAAGGCATCCGCGGCATCGGCATACTTCAGCTTGCCGAGTGGAGCAAGAAGCTCTCCGCTGGGCCCGATGTCGCCGGCGGCGAGGGCCCTGCCACCAGCATGATCTACTTCAGCCCGCAGCAGGGCAGCGCCGGCCCGGTTAAACTCCGCGACCTGCGCCTGCAGATTGTGCCGCGCGAGGCGGAAGCGATTGCTTCCGAATGTGTTGGTGAGAATCAGTTGCGATCCTGCTTCCAGGTAAGCGCGGTGAACTGCCCTGACACGCTCCGGATGCGTGATGTTCCATGCCTGCGGCGAATCCCCTGATTCCAGGCCGGCCTCGAACAGCATGGTGCCCATCGCACCATCGGCGAGAATGACGGAAGAGTTTCCGAGGAGATATTGAAATTTGTTCATCAACACCCTCCGTCCGGCATGAAAACAGATGACTGAAACGACCGGGACGATTTCTATGGTGGGCGGTACAGGACTTGAACCTGTGACCCCCGGTGTGTAAAACCGATGCTCTGCCAGCTGAGCTAACCGCCCCAGGCGGTTGATGGTACTCGATTTAAGTTTGAAATCCAACCGCCAATTTGGAACCATTCGAGGCTCTCGTCTAACACACATCCGACAAGTTCCTGAAAATGGCCCCGCTTCAGGGATTCCGGACGCAACTTTTGGGGGCCTTCATGTTAGGTCGCCGGATCTGCTCTACTACTTCTTGCTGGATATCTTCGCGTAAACTTGAAGGAGTCGACTATAATCGGAGCAAATTCGTGTCGTTCTGATTGCAGTGCGCGAAGAGCAAGTGGAGGGGTGCTCCATGATCGGCAAGACCATCTCGCACTACCGGATCATTGAAAAACTGGGCCAGGGCGGAATGGGCGAAGTCTTTCTCGCCGATGACGTTTCGCTGGGTCGAGAAGTTGCTCTTAAGTTTCTCTCTCAGGAGCTGCAGCAGGACCCAGCCGCCCACAAACGGCTCCTCCGCGAGGCCAAAGCCACAGCCGCCCTCGACCATCCCCACATCTGCAACGTTTATGAAGTTGCCGAGGTTGATGGTAGAGATTTCATTGTAATGGAGCATATCCAGGGACAAACCCTCAAGGACAGGCTTCTCAGAGGGCCCTTGCCCATCAATGAGATGCTTCAAGTTGCGTTAGAAGTCGCCGGCGCCCTGGAGGAGGCTCATGAGAAGGGGATCATCCACCGCGATCTGAAGCCCGCGAACATCATGTTGACCAGGAAGGGTCATGCCAAGGTGATGGATTTTGGCTTGGCAAAGCATCTGACCGTGCGCTCCGCCGGAGTCCCCGAAGCGGCAACTGCGACCGTGCCGGCGGACGAGCCGAGTCTCACCGACAAGGGCGCGGTAGTTGGGACAGTCTCGTACATGTCCCCCGAGCAGGTGGAAGGAAAGCCGCTGGACGCGCGCTCGGACATCTTCAGTCTGGGCGCCGTGCTCTATGAATTACTGACGGGTCAAAGAGCGTTCCAGGGCGAATCCGCGATTTCGACGATGTCGGCGATTTTGCGGGATTCGCCGGTGCGCGCCAGCAAGGTGCGCCCCGAAGTGCCACACAAACTCGAGGCGATCCTGAACCGCTGCCTCGAAAAGAACCGGGATCTGCGGTACGCCTCCGCCGCTGATTTGCACCAGGAACTGGTGGAATTCCAGGCGGAGCTTCTTGGCCGCTCCACCGGCTTCCGCACCCTGTTACACCCGCGCATCGCTCTACCCCTGTTGCTGGTCCTCGCCGCCGCGATCGCGGGAGCGTTATGGGTCGGCGTGCGGAGCTATCGTGCGAACTGGGCACGGAATGAAATGC
This sequence comes from Terriglobia bacterium, assembly GCA_020072565.1. Taxonomy (NCBI): domain Bacteria; kingdom Pseudomonadati; phylum Acidobacteriota; class Terriglobia; species Terriglobia bacterium. Next base: position 21,561 of record JAIQGI010000002.1, on the reverse strand, counting down.
TGCCCGAGATTACCCGCCTCACTGACCAGGGCGAGTACGTGAAAGCGTTTGAGCTTGCCGGGCGCGCCGCGAAAGTCATACCTGACGACAAGGTGTTGGAGGGCTTGTGGCCGCAGTTATCACGGACGATCACGCTTGTAACAGATCCTCCCGGTGCGGCCGTTTCGATGAAGGAGTACGCGGCGGTGGATGCGCCCTGGAAAACGGTGGGTCTAACGCCGCTCAAGGAATACCGCATCCCGCGCTCCTACTTCCGCTGGAGTATCTCCAAAGAAGGGTACGAGAAATTGGAGACTGGTGGGCCTCCTCCTTCGACGGGCGAGATGCACTTCAGTCTTGTCCCCGTGGGCTCGCCAGAGGTGGGCATGGCCTGCCTGCCGGACACCGTCTTTCAGATGGATCTTGCAGGTTTCGAACTGTTGGGGCCGTGGCCGATGCAGGCATTTTGCATTGATCGGTTTGAGGTGACGAACCGGCAGTTCAAACGATTCGTGGACGGTGGTGGCTATCGAAAGCGAGAGTACTGGCAACACAGCTTTTTAATGGAGGGGCACAACTTCACCTGGGAAGAAGCAATGAAGCGGTTTGTGGATTCGAGCGGGAGGCCGGGGCCCGCGACGTGGGAGGCCGGATCCTACCGCGAGGGACAGGACGATCTCCCGGTTGGCGGTGTGAGTTGGTACGAAGCGTCGGCGTATGCCGAGTATGCCGGCAAGAGCCTGCCAACGCTGTATCACTGGTACCAGGCCACCGGGATTCAGACCAATCCCACCATGGTGCCGCTCAGCAACTTTGCCGGCAAAGGCGCTGCGGCGGTCGGCACATTTGCCGGCGTCTCGCTGCGCGGCGTTTATGATTTGGCGGGCAACCATCGCGAATGGACATGGACTGAAACCCGCGGGCGCCGCTACTCCCTGGGTGGCGCGTGGAACGAACCCTCGTACTTCCTGATGGAATCGGAGGCTCGTCCTCCCTTCGACCGTGCTCCGGAGAACGGCTTCCGCTGCGTGAAGTATCAGAATGGGAAGATCCCGCCCGCTCGTTACGCAGGTACCCTGGACAAGTCCTTCCGGGACTATGCGCGAGAGAAGCCTGCTTCCGACGAGGCGTTCAGGATCTTTGAAAGGCTCTATCCCCGGGATACGGGGCCGCTCGAATCCAAAGTGGACTCGGAAGATGCGAAGCCGGACAACTGGAGAAAGCTTAAGGTGTCGTACTCGGCGGGCTATGGCGGCGAGCGGCTGCCGGCGTACCTGTTTCTGCCCAAAAATGCAGTTCCGCCCTACCAGGCTGTCGTATGGTTTCCCGGGGCCAATGCCCTTCAAGTCCGCAAATCGGATGCGCTGACAAACACGGCTTATATTGATTTCATCATCCGGAGCGGAAGGGCGGTGCTCTATCCCATCTATAAAGGCACCTACGAACGCGACGCTGGACTTGCCGTGGGACACCAATCGCGAGAGAGCGTGACGTGGTGGCTGAGTGAGGTCCGGCGCTCGGTCGACTACTTGGAGAGCAGGCCGGATATCGACGCGGGGCGCATCGCCTATTCTGGAATCAGTTGGGGCGCGAGGCTTGCGTCGATCTTCCTCGCCATGGAACCGCGGCTGAGAGCGGCCGTACTGCTGATCGGTGGATACAATCTAACGCCGCGCAGCCCGGAGATAGACGACTTCAATTACACACCGAGGGTCAAGGCGCCAGTCCTGATGATCAACGGCCGCTATGACTTCGTTTTCCCGCTCGAGACCTCGGCGGCCCAGATGTTCAAGCGGCTTGGCACGCCGGATGACCGGAAGCAGCAGGTTGTGACCGAATCCGGACACGACCTGTCTAGTGTCCGAGGCATCATGATGCGAGAAACCCTCAACTGGTTCGACCGCTACCTCGGCCCCGTCAACCTGAAGTAACCAGCGCGGATCTTCCCGCCCGCCGCCGATCACCTGCGCCATACCGCAAGGCGCGACAGAGAAGTATGATTTCTATTGAGATTAAAATGGAAGATCGGTCCCTTGATCATTGATCGCCGTTGGGCTACCAACGATCAGTGCACTCTAGAAATGGCACTAACACATAACGCCCCCGAAGTCCCGTCATAGGACTTGAGTCGTGACTTTACGACGAATTATAGGCGATAAAAGGAAAGTATGTATATCGATGCCCATGCTCACCTGGACAAATATGAGTTAGAGCTGCCACAAGTGATTAAAGAAATCGAACAACATGAGATCATCACCATCAGCGTTTCGATGGACCCGGAGGCATACGCCAAGAGTAAGGCTATCGACCAACGGACCCAGTGGGTTCTCAGCACATTCGGAGTACATCCTTGGAATGCTCCCGCATTTCATACCCAATTGGAATCTCTCCAACCTCTGATCGACGATTCCCCAATGCTGGGAGAGATTGGACTCGACTATCACTTCATTTCCGAACCTCAAAATCATGCTCTCCAGCGAGATGTGTTTCAGTACTTCGTGAAGCAAGGCATTTCTCAGAAAAAAATATTGAACATCCACTCGACGGGAGCAGAGGCGGATGTCGATCGTATCCTGGGAGACTTAGGGGCCAGCCGAGCAATTGTCCACTGGTACTCGGGCCCGATCGAGCAACTTCAAAGCTTGGCCGAAAAGGGTGTATATTTCACCGTTGGTGTGGAAGTTCTTTTCAGCGCTGGCATCCAGAAGATAGCCAAAACAATTCCATCGGCTCTGCTGTTGACGGAAAGCGATAATCCCGGGGGCTTTCGTTGGCTGACTGGAGTCTTGGGAATGCCCTCCATTATTAGTTCTGTAATCCAAAGAGTTTCTGATTTGCGGGGATGGTCCCCCGAAGAAACCAAGAACATCGTGCAGCACAACTTTCTTCGGCTTGTGCATGATGACTACTGGGCCAAAGGGCGCATTGAGGCAAAAACCAAGAAGTAGCCGCGCCAACCAAACTCCTCAGCCAGGCCGCTGAAGATGAACGCTCCAAGGAACGTGGGAATCACCATCCAGGGTGGACTGGACAAGTCGAGGAAAGGATAGGCGTGGCCGATCGAGGAAGGCGGTGTGAGGATGGCGAAGATGAAGGGCGCCTGGCCAAGCCAGACCAATCCAAAGACCATCAGGAAGAAGAGAGCCAAGTTCCGAGGCTCGAGAGCTTTCGCCTCGTATCCGGCTGTTTGAGTGTCCATTGATGTCTACCGTCAGGTCGGTCTCAGGGTGCTGGTGAGGGGCGCCTAGTCACAATAAGCTGCGGTTTTGCATTGCAGCCTGCCCATGATGCCTCCCCAGTTTCCGATTTGTAGGCATCATGTTAATTGAGCCAATCCTTCTTTTGCGGAAACCCGCCGGGGGTTCGATTCCCACCTGCGACTCCAACCGCCTATTTCATTCCAATCAGCGGCCCCTTGTGATTAGGGCTTGGCCGCTTGTGGCTTGGGCAGCAGGGGTTTCGACGGATCGAATAGCAGCTTAGTCGGCTATCCGTCGCCGTTCGCTGCTCCGACACGGGCAGGGAAGGCGGCTGGATGTGCTTTGGGCGTCGAGGGGCCTTGCGCTCAGCCCTGCGCGCCTGCAGCCGCATCAGCGATTGCCCTGGCGTACGGCGTCCTGCCAGCCAAACAGGAACCGAATCTCGACCTTGTCATTGGCGGCGTCCGGACTCACGCGGAGCTGTGGGCCCGGCATGGTTGTCGTGGTGCTGCAGTGGATGGGCAGGTTTGGCGTACCCATCGTCGTGCCGGGGGCCGTCTACTTCGGAGGTGTCTGGCGGAGTGGGCGGCCTCCCGGAATGAAGGCGTGTTTTTAGCCTTTGGGCGTAATCTTGCCGGCGAAAGATTGGGCCACGATCTTGCCGTCCCGCACGACGAACGTGTCGGTTCCCAACTCGTACACATTCTCAGCGGTCTCCGCGCTCCACAGGATATAGGCATAGTCGCCCTCGACGGACTGCTGTCTCAGGCTGAACGCTGCGCCAGGTTTTCCAAACTCCGCAAACAGCGCCTGGAAGAACGGTCTTAGCGCGTCGGCTCCCCTGAGCGGCCCGTCCGACAGGAACAGGACGGTACCCGGCGCATAGTCAGAGAGGAGGCCCTTGAGGTCACCCTCCCCAAAACACTTCAAGTGGTGGTCTAGAACGTCTTTCGTCGAAGCCACTTCCCTTTCCTCCTTCGTTGCTCCTGGTTTTGTCTTGGGTATGGCAGATTCTGCTACTGATGCGATAGAGCTCATCTATCTTTCTCCTTTCCTCCCCGACTTCACTTCGCGGCCATGGCGTGGACCGCTTCGGTAGTGAAGGACTTCCCGCCAACTGCCCACTCCCCGCTTGCGACGTCCTCGAGTATTACCAAGGTGTAGGGACGCAGGGGCTCGCCTTCCACGGACACCATTGCGTCCGTCAGCCTAGTGATGAGTTCCTGTTTCTGCGCGGGTGTAAACACTTTCTCGATCATTTTGACCTGAATCAGCGGCATGGTTTTTGATCTCCTTTGCGTTTTAGGTTTGTCCGGACGGCCCCGAGGCGGATACCCGATCCGTCCGCTGTCGTCCGATCCAACCTGGTCCAGTATGCAGTGGAACCGCGGCGTGCACCTTACCCGAGCGTCCGGCTTTCTTGATTGCAGCATGGTGCGGCATGATATCCTTGATCAAAGGTCCGGTTGGGTTTGCAGGTAATCCGGATGGCATTTTCGGGGGCCGTGTGGATGTTTTGTCTGAGGTGCTAAAGACAGTCAAACTCGAGGGGGCGATGTTCTATAACGCCGAGTTCTCGGAGCCCTGGAGTATTCGTTCGCCGGCCTCGAGCGTCCTAGTCCCGCATCTTGTCCCGGGCGCAGGGCACGTCATTATTTACCACCTGTTGATTGAGGGAAGAGCCTATGCGGGCCTTGAAGACGGTGCCATGACGTCTCTTGAGGCGGGCAATATCGTGATTTTCCCACACGGTGACGCGCACATCATGGGCAACGGGCGACCGAGCCGGCCGGTGGATGCCGCAAAGGAATTCGAACGGGTCCTTTCACAAGGACTGAAGATTTCGCGGATGGGCGGAGGAGGCGAGATTACGAGATTCATATGCGGCTACATGGCGTGCGAGCCGCGGCTCGCACAGGTTTTTCTCAGCGGTCTCCCGCGACTCCTTACGGTAAACATCCGCAATGACGCAGCGGGCCGATGGCTGGAGAACTCGATACTATACTCGGTCGGCGAAGCGGACGCCTCTCGTGCAGGAGCAGAGGCCGTACTCGCGAAGCTCTCCGAGGTGCTGTTTGTGGAGACACTGCGGCGTTACATCGCGGAACTGCCGCCGAGTCAGACCGGGTGGCTGGCCGGAGCCCGAGACGAGCAGGTCGGGAAGGCCCTGGCGTTTCTGCACCGGAAGCCGGCCCATCCATGGACGATCGCGAAACTCGCCGAAGAAGTAGGTGTTTCACGTTCGGTGTTAGCGGAACGGTTCAGGCAATACCTGGGTGAGCCCCCTATGACCTACCTGACGCGCTGGCGGCTTCAGCTGGGCATGCAGAAGTTGTCGACCACAAGCTGGAGCGTGGCACAAATTGCGCTCGAAGTGGGTTACGAATCCGAGGCAGCTTTCAATCGGGCTTTCAAGCGTGAATTCGGCTCGCCGCCGGCGCGATTCCGTACTGCAACAAAGGCCTCCCGGGCCCTCAGGTCCGTGCTTGATTAATCATGTTGACTTCCTGACCTCTCGAAATCACCGCTCCGAGCTGCTCTGGCAGGACACCCGGAAAAGGGATGGCGTGGCAGATAAATCCAGCGTCCGGCCCCTGAGCCTACAACCATCCCATGACAGGGGTATTACCTGCTTTCAGGTAGGCAGAAGATATAGGTCGGCTATCTTCAGCGCGAGGGCTGTGGGATTCATGTCGCTGCGATTGCAGAGAATAATGATCGTGAGCCTGTCATCCGTGAAGTGCTGGATGGCGGTCCTGAACCCAATGGTCTCCCCGTAGTGCCACATCCTCGCGCGACCCCGATACGAATTCAGAAACCACCCGAAGCCGTACTCCGCCGGCGATCCGTCGGGCTCCACGACCGAATGGCTGGCGACTTTCACCGGCGTGATCGCGGCTTGCATCTCTGATTTGCTCAGCAGCGTATGGTCACGCAGCGCTCGATCCCACCTGGCCAGGTCCTCCAGCGAGGAATACACACCTCCATCTCCGAGGGTAGCCGAGGTCGGACTCTGATCCGTTTGCCGCCATACGCCGTTGTCGCGCCCGTGGCCGTATGCACGATTCGGTACTTCGTTCTTGCCTCTCTGGTAGACGACGGTCCCGCTCATCTTCAGGGGCGCGAAGATCCGATCGTGCAGAAATTCACTGAACTGCTTTCCCGATGTTTTCCCGACGATGACTCCGAGGACCACATAGCCGGAGTTGCAGTAGTCCCACTGCGTGCCGGGCGCAAACTTTGTGATCTTTTGGGACTTCATCAGTTCAAGCACCTCGCCGTCCTGGATCTGGGGAATCTGTTCTGCCGCAGTTTTGAAGTCATACCTCGGCATCAGATTCTCGTAATCGAGAAGGCCGGACGAGTGGTTGAGGAGGTTGCGGATGGTGATGGCCTTCCCGTATGCGGGAAAGTCGGGAAAGATGTCGGTCAGGCGGGTGTCATAACTAAGCTTGCCATCGTGGACGAGCAACATGATGGCCATGGCGGTAAACTGTTTGGTTACGGACGCCAGGCGGAAGTTGGTGTGCTCGTCGATCCTGTGCAGCGTGCGCAGATCGGTTACTCCGTAGCCGCGCTCGAAGATCTTATGCCCGTCCTTTAGAACAATCACCGCCGCGCCCGGCGCGTTACTCGAATTGATCGCGGCGAATAATGGATCCAGCTGTTTGGCGCCGGGTTCATTGGCGTCGGGCGCCTCCAATATGAAAAGGAGCGAGCACAAAAACATGGTCAAGCCTGCTGCTTTTCGCATTTGACCTCCGCCGTAACTGACTGCCTTGACCCGACCGGCTCCACGCGAGCGACCCGTCAGACTCGTGCAGACCCCGAGCCGCGCTTCCGCAGATCACGGCGTCACAGTCGTTCATCCACCTCTCTGCACGTACCAGAGAATTGCCCCGAGGCCTGAGCCCAGGAACACGCTGTAGATACTGGCATAGGCCATGACGCCTTCTAACCCGCCCAGCATGTGTCTTGTGTTATATCCCGTGAAGTCGCCCAGAAACGTCCAGCAAGCCAGTAGGGATCCGATCATGATGAAGTTCGACCGTCGGTTCAGGTAATAAGAAATTCCACACCCTAAACATGACACTGCTAATACTCCTGCCGCGTAGCCACCCACCAATCCAGGAACCAGTCTCAGGCATACGGCCATCAGCGCGATGGCTGCTATGAAGAGACCACCGAAAGCGACGACAAACCGCCCCTGTCGCCTCGTTGAAACCAACCTGGACAACGGAAACGCGACAATGAGCGGGTAGGCCGACCCGACCAGCAGATACGTCCACGTGGGTCCGAGCGTTCGAAGGAGAACGCCGTCACGGAATTCCAAGAGGTAGAAACAGAGGAGGCTGGAAATCCACACTGCCGGAATGCTCACGGCCAATGATCTCGATAATGATACCCGTTGGGTTGCCATCAGCGTTTCGCTCGGCTGGCTAACGAGTCAGCGCGTCACTCGACTGGGGTGCACCTCAAAGGTGGAGGAGATCTCCCGAACCGTTCGTTGTCCCTTGATGGCTTCGAACGCTACCTTTGCCTTGAAAGCCGCACTGAACCGCCTACGCTGCTTTCCCATCGACCCTCCGTTTGGTCGATAGAGATTTTACACCTTAGGCGCTGGTCCAAATTTCGGGGAGTATCTCACAGCGGAACAATTGTAAGATGTTTCCCAGAGATGGCCCGATCTTTGCTCGGTAGTGAACACCACCACAGGCAATGGTAACCGGGGAGATCGAAACCTGTTAATCTTAAATTGGGTCCAGATATGCAGGGGAGCGGCACTTCATCCGGCTCAGCAGGAGCCGTGACGCTTCGTACCAACCTGATGCCGGGGGACATTGGCTTCGTGGTCTACCTCCACGGCATTCTGTACGCCCAAGAGTACGGATTTGACCACACATTTGAGGCATATGTGGCAGGCCCCCTCTCCGATTTTGCGCGCTCCGGGTCCAAGCGGGAGCGGCTGTGGATCGCGGAGCGCGACGGCAGGATCGTAGGTTGTATCGCGATCGTGGCATCATCCCCGCAAGTGGCCCAGCTCCGCTGGTTCCTCGTCGATCCCAGTGCCAGGGGCATCGGCCTTGGCAAAAAGCTGATGAGCGAGGCGGTGGCCTTCTGCAAGACTTGCGACTATCGATCCATCATACTCTGGACCGTGAGTGCGCTCACTACCGCTGCACACCTTTACCGGTCGGCCGGATTTAAGAGGGTGGAAGAGAAAGCCGGCAGACATTGGGGCGTAGACGTTGTGGAAGAGAAATACGAGTTGATTCTCGACTAATCCAGGAGCCCTTACTCACCGACTCATTCAACGCCGGCAGGCGTCACGGCACCCGCTTGGTAAACAAATAAACGGTAAGCAAAGGGTAGGTGCGCGTGGCAGCCGGGCGATAACACTTCTGGATAGAGGCCAATAACGCTCGATCCGGATCGACCGTCGGAAGATAGAGAACCCAGAGGCGCGGGGCCGCGCCCACAACACTGGCCACGGCAGCCTGCTGGGCCTGCACCCAAGCGGGCTGCGATGGGGGCAGCAATGGATAGCCCCGGCGCACATCCCAGTCGGTGGGCAGGCCTTGGAGACGGCCGGAGTAGTACTGTGCGACGCTCCAGAGCAGGAGCGGGTGGTTGCCCACGACGACATCCCCGGGGGCGACGGCGGCCGTGAGCCACGCTCCGATCTCGCGCATACCGTCGCGACCGTGCACGGGACGGGCGTAGAAGGTCGATAATCCCGCGATCTGCACCCCCAGCCAAAAACACGCCAGCCCGACCAGGACCGCGCGTTGGTTCCGGCCGGCGGACGGGGCAGCGAGTCCCAGCGCTGACATGGAAAGCAGCAGAGGCAGGACCAATGTCAGAAAGCGGGGCTGGAACAGCCACGCCTTGGTGAGCGCCGATGTGCCCAGGAGCGTGCTTACGGTACCGAAAGCGATCAGCGCACATAGCAATACTGCGGATCGCGGTCGGGCGCGCTGGCATGTCCAGGCCAAAAACAAGCCGCCGCCTGCCACGAGGGCAACCACCAGCATTGGTGGCCAGAAGCTTTGCGGACTGGCGGAGAGCACCAGATGAGCCGCAGCGCGGTACAGATCGTTCCACCCGACCAGGTGCCGCAATTGGCGAAGTTCAGGCCAACGGTCGGCGATCCGTCCGCTCATGGCGAACGCCCATGGCAGCCAGATTAAGGCCAGCAGGGCGTGTCCGCGGATCCAGGTACCGGGGCTCAGATGTGATGCGAAACCGCGGCGGCCCGACTCCCGGCATGCCAGCAGCCCGGCGAGGAAAAACCAGGCGAGGAGTAAAGGGCCCAAATAGTGGAGGTAGACCAAAAGCGCGCCGCACGCGAGGTAGCGTGCCCCGCCCTTGCCGGCCTGCAGCCAGAGCCACCCTGCTGCCAGCGCCAGGGTGGCGACAAGCATGGTCCAGGCATACATGGTGGCTTCCTGGCCAATCTCGACCGCCATAGGCGCAACCGTGAGCAGGATTGCGGCGATCCACCCGGCCCGAGATCCTGCGAGAAGACGGCCAAGCCCGAAGATGGCGGGAATGTTTGCCACCGATGGGATGACAGAGAACAGCCGCACCGCTACATCACCATGGCCGAACAGCTCGATCCAGAAATGCAAGCCCAGCCAGTAAAGTGGGGCTGACGGCGGCTGGGCCCAGGCGACGTGCAGAACGTCCAAGACGGACGGCAGACGAGCCGCCCAGACTCGCCAGGCTTCGTCGCTCCACAGGCCCCGGCTGTCGATGGCGATCAGGCGCAAAGCCAGGCCGGTACCGAGAAGCGCGATCCAGGCAGATATTTGATAAGAGCGCTTGCGCCTTTCCCGGCTGGAGTAGGGTGGGTCGATTCGAAAATCACCGGTTTCTGTTTGCACCGCTGAACTCGTCGTTTTTCTTGGCCGACGAACGTCGGTACCAGGCAGGCTCATGGCCCAAGGATGTGGTTCACCACGATCCTGATGCCGATGGCGATGAGGACGAATCCGCCTAGAACCTCTACGCGCTTGCCCCACAGGGCGCCGATCCGCCGGCCCAGTACCATTCCCACCGTCGTGAGACCAGCCGCCACCGCCCCGATGACCAGCGCCGGGACGACGATCGGTGAACCGATCATGGCCAGGGAAAGGCCGACGGCCAGCGCATCGATGCTGGTCGCGATCGAGAGCAAAACCAAGTCCCAACCTGAGGTCGGATCACTCGCGGCCCGTTTTTCCTCGCCTCCGCGCAGGGCGCCCATGATCATCCTGCAACCGACGATGGCGAGCAGACCGAAAGCGGCCCAGTGGTCAAAGGACGCGGTGTAACGGTGGACTGCCGAGCCCGCGGCCCAACCCAGCGTCGGCATCAGCGCCTGAAACAGGCCGAAGTGGAAGGCGAGGCGGAAGACATGGCGCCCCGTCAGCGGCTGAAGCGACAGTCCCGCGACGATTGCAACAGCGAAGGCGTCCATCGCCAATGCGATTGCGACCGCGAGCAGGCTCGGCCAGCTCATGGCGCAGCTCCACGTTCCGTAGCCTGAATGTGGGTACTGTGTCTGATGATTACCGCAAAAAGTTCGTTGATCAGCTCTGGCGGCAGGCCGAGCGCCTTCCCCCATTCCCCGCGCTGGGCAACCATGCGCCGTTCCCTGTCAGGATCCGAGACGGGCGCCTGCTGGTGTGATTTCAGGCGTCCGATCCTGCGCGCAACCTGCATGCGGTGGCCAAGCGCGCCCAGTATCTGTTTATCGCAGCGGTCAATAATGCTGCGGTAGTCCGGCTTCCGCATTCGAGGCAAACTGTCCACTCCCATCTGGCGGCGGCGCCGGCAGACCTCCTCCCACATCAGGGCGGCATCGCCGGCGACCATTTTATCAAGCAGCGCGGCAAGACTTCTGACAAATCGGTCGGATGATTCCCGGATCGCCGCTTTGTTGGTCTCCAGGATCCCCATCCAGATCCCGTAGTCAGATGCTGCAAGGCGTGTCATGTCCATGAACCCGCGCCCGGCAAGCTTATCCAACATATCATGTGTGGCATCCTCAGACTGCGCCGCATGCATCAGCGCGACGGCGATCAGTTGGGGCAGATGACTGACCATGGCCATGATCCGGTCGTGTTCCTCGGGATCGATGGTGATCGGCAGTGCCAGCAGGTCTTCTACCAGATTCATCACTGATAACAGCACGTCGGCCGGCGTGTCCGGGTACGGGCAGAGGACATAGACGCGATCGCTGAATAAAAGCGGGTCCGCTGCCTCAACCCCCGAGCGCTCAGATCCAGCCATAGGATGCCCGCCGATGAAATGAGTCCCGGGAGGCATCAGCGCTTGAGCTTTCGCCATGATCTGTTGCTTGGTGCTCCCCACATCAGTGACGATGGCGCCGGCCCGCAAATGGGGGCGAATACGCTCGATGGTCTCCATAATCGCAGGCACGGGCATCGCCAGAAGAACAAAGGAGCTCTCCGGCAAGTGGCGCGCCAGATCCTCCGGAGTTCCGACTTCATCGGTGATTCCCGCCTCCCGGATGGCCGGGAGACGCTCGGCGAGGTCAATACATGCCACGGCCCAGTCGGGCCGGCGCCGTTTGAGAGCCAGGGCAGCCGAACCCCCGAGCAATCCGCAGCCGATAATCGTGATCTTCGCGTCTTTCATTTCACCTCGCTCTCGCCAAGCGCCGTCCTATGGTGGTGCTGATGATTCGGCATCGATTCATGAGCGCCTCGAACTCTTCGAATGTCAGGGATTGCGGTCCATCGGACAGGGCTTTATCGGGGTCGGGATGGATTTCTACCAGTATGCCGTCAGCACCCGCAGCTATTGCTGCCCGCGCCATGGGCACGACAAATCGGCGGTTGCCGACTCCATGGCTGGGATCTACGATGACAGGCAAATGAGACAAGTGCTCGACCACAGGTACCGCCGACAAGTCCAGGGTGTTGCGCGTTGCGGTTTCGAACGTGCGAATGCCGCGCTCGCAGAGTATCACGTCCGGGTTCCCCGCCGTCAGGATGTATTCGGCGCTCATCAGCCACTCCTGGATGGTCGCAGACATGCCGCGTTTGAGGAGGGCCGGCTTCCCTGCCTGCCCGAGCGCAGTGAGGAGCGGGTAGTTTTGCATGTTGCGCGCTCCCACCTGAAAGACGTCGGTATATTCGCGCACTATGTCGATCTGCTCTATGGTCATGACCTCTGTCACCGCAGCCAGTCCGTGTCGGTCGGCAGCGCGGCGCAGCATTTTCAGCCCCTCGACTCCCAAGCCCTGATAAGAGTAGGGTGACGACCGCGGCTTGAAGGCCCCGCCACGCAAAACCCGTGCGCCGCATCGGGCCGCAAATTCCGCGCTGGCTTCGATCTGCTCCTCGCTCTCGACCGCGCACGGCCCCGCCATGACAATCACCTCGCTTCCGCCCACCACGACCGCCTCACCGACATGGACCAACGTGTCGTCCGGATGGAATTCGCGGCTGGCCAGTTTGTAGGGAGTAGATACCGGCACCACATCGCGGACGCCGGGGATAAGGGCAAATGCGCTCACGTCCAGAAGACTGCGGTCGCCCACAACACCGAGCACCGTGTGTTCGACTCCATCGGACCGGTGCACTTCCAGGCCCGCCTCGCGTATTTTTTGCTGAATTGCGTTGATTTGCGCCTCAGTTGCTTTGGTCTCACATATGATGATCATAAAAGCTCTCCTAAAATGCGAACGGCCCACCGATGCCTGGTGGGCCGTTTTTGCTTTCTTGCGTTCTTCGAAGAAAGGAGAAACGCGCCCCTCAGGGGCTACGATCGCGTGAGCCACGGTAATAATAGCGGCAATAGCACCGGCTCATCTCATTCCTTCCTTCCGCGCCCATCATATCAACAAGGATGCAAATGTCAAAGGGATCCTGCGGCTGTTTTACCTTCTCATCTACCCAGGGTCCGGGCAGTCCATCGCTCATTCTGTCAAATCGCGGGCATTGTTTAAGCTGCGCTCCGCGTTTAGGATGTAGCTATGCACATTGGCGCCCAAGGCTCGCCGGGCATCACATTGTTCCGCAGCTCTACCTAAGGAGGATCACCATGAAGCTGCAGAAACTTGTTCTCTTGTTTCCTCTTTTTACACTGCCTTCAGTCGCTCTGCTATTTGGGTATTCGTCCGGTCCTCTTCCGCGTCATACAGCCGGATTTCGTGAGCCAACCTGCCATCAGTGCCACAGCAGCTACAGGCTCGACGAAGGAAGGACGATCGGCGGAGTGTTCGAGATTCGGGGCGTTCCCAAGACTTATGAACGGGGTCAAGTGTACCCCATCACGGTGATCGTCGGGCAGCCCGGTCAATCCCGGTGGGGATTTGAACTCTCGGTCCGTCATACCCGATCCGGAAATCAGGCCGGGCAACTGGCATCCGTGGACTCGACCACGCAGGTTAAGGAGGAAGCCGGAGTCCAGTACATCGAGCACACCTCAACGGGAACACGCGAAGGGACAGCCGACGGTCCCGTGGAATTCTATTTCAACTGGACCGCCCCGGATCCCTCGGGAGGCCCGGTCTTTTTCAACGCCGCAGGCAACGCTGCCGATGACAGCGGAACCCCTTCTGGCGATTACATCTATACTGCAGGCGCCTACAGCGGTGTATCGGGCGGGGCCGGGAATATTCCAATCGCGAGACCATCCAGGGAAGAAGGTGGCCGGAGCGAGGATCAAGCCCAGACCTCCAAGCTTGTGGATCTGCCGGCTCCTGTTGACCTGAACAAAGGTTCGGTAGAAATTCACATACAGCATCGCTTCATCCAGTCCCTGTCAGACTCCAGTGCGGGTGACGCCTTTGGAATCGATTTCGGCGCCAACATCAACCTGGGAGTGAACTATGCGTTCACAAACCGTTTCAGCGCCGGGGTTGCGCGCGCCCGGTTTGATCAGGTCATCAACTTCAACGGCACCTATGAATTGCAGACCCGCAGGAATTCATTCTGGAAGATGTCGTTGCTCGCCGGAGTAGAAGGCAAAAACAATTTCGAAAAGCAGTTTTCGCCCTTCGTTCAGCTGGCGACCTCTTTTGATTATAAGGCCTTGCGCCTTCACGTCGTCCCTACTGCCGTGTTCAACAGCCGTGACGACACGTTGGTGAGGACCTCCCGCACGCGGGTAATCAATCCCGGCAGTGATCAGACATTTTCCCTGGGACTGGGAGCTGACATAGCACTGAACGAAAGGCTGTCTCTCATAGGTGAAATTGTACCGCGTCTTGCGGGCTTCGGCGGATTCGTGAAGCGTCAACCGGAATTTTCAGGTGGCCTCGAGATTCGAACGCCGGCACATGTCTTTACCATCCTGGTTTCCACGAGCCGGGATTTCGGCCCGTCCAAGTACGCCGTGAATGCCGACAACAGTGACGTCTCTTTAGGTTTCAACATTTATAGGAGGATCAAATAGAAGCCGGCGCTGCCGGCGTGAGCTCGGCCTCGCAGGATTAAGGTTGACGAAGGGAAACCCACCCGTTATTGCGCATGTCGTGTCCCAGGGATCGGCAGAATGCTCAACGCCCGAAAATTTCTGGCCAATTACACCATCCTGGTTGCCGGGGATCTCGTATCCAGGCTGCTGGCCTTCTGGGCGATGGTCCACATCGCGGGCGTGCTCGGGAAAGATCTCTTCGGAACTCTCGGTTTTGCGACTGCCTTCACGGCCTACTTCGAACTCATTTCCCGCCAGGGACTCGATATCTACGGCATCCAGGCGGTGGCACGGCAACCCTCTCTTGCCCGACGATACGCCGACACCCTCTTCGGCCTGAGGCTCACCTCGAGCGCCGTTGCGTTTCTTGTCCTCAGTGTGACCGCCCGGTGTCTGGCGAAGCCGGAAGAGTTAAAGCTTCTAATCATTCTCAGCGGGCTGATGTTTTTCAGTGCGGCCTTTTCGCCTCAGTGGGTTTTCCAGGCTGTTGAGGAAATGAAGTTCGCGGCAGCCGCGAGGATCCTGGCAACCCTTGTCTTTGCCTTTCTCGTGCTGTCACTTCTGAAACGGCCCGGCGAGTATTTCCACGTTCCGCTTTTCCAGTTCGGCAGCGAGGTGGTTGCCGTTCTGTGGTTGTTGCTGGTCTTCGGCAAGCGATATGGGCTGCCGCGGCCGTCATTCGACTTCATCGAGTGGGGAAAGGTGCTGCGCGAGTCTCTGCCCATGGGCCTGGAGGGAGCCTTCGGCGTGGTGCTGTTCAATTTTGATATGGTGATGCTGGGATTCTGGAGACCTGCATCAGAAGTGGGTGAATACAACGCAGCCTACAAGTTCATTAATTTTGCCTCTGCTTTCATTTTCCTGTACGCCGCCAACCTGCTGCCGCTGATCTCCAGAAGCAGAGGCGACCCCGGCGAATTGCGGCGGGTTTCAGATCGGTTATTCAAATATACTCTTCTGCTTGCCCTTCCCCTCACGGCCGGCGGGTCCGTGCTCGCACAAGATCTCATCAATCTCATTTTCGGGCGCCAGTTCTCGGAAGCAGCCGTGGCCATGCGGATCCTGATCTGGATTATTCCCCTCATGACCTGCAGAGTTGTTTTCAGAAACACCCTGATGTGCCACGGTTTTCAGCGGAACCTGCTCTGGTGTACTTTCTTTGGTGCGGCGATAAACGCCGTTCTCAATCTGCTGCTCATACCACACTATACCTATGTCGGCTCGGCTGCAGCCATGGTGATAACCGAGGTGATCTTTCTCCTCCTTCTCTATCACCAGGCGGCACGAAGAGTCGTCCGGTTACCCTTCGCGCGCCATGTCTGGAGGCCCGCGCTGGCGTGCGTTCCCATGGTTCTCCTGGTCGTTTGCTGCCCGGCAGCGAATCTCCTTGCCCGCATCGGATCGGGTGCTTTGCTCTACTTCCTTGCGGCCTGGATGTTCAGGGCATTCTCGATTCGGGAAATATGGGAAATCACCGGGCAGAAGGCGCTCAACTAGTGCTATAACGTATGGCGATTGGTCATCCTCTTGGCAGCGGATGGAAGTCTTGAAGCACCGTGTTGTTTCCTGATGTACCGACAAGGACTGAGCGCATGAGCGAGAGAGTTGCTCTCATCACCGGCATTACAGGACAGGATGGGTCCTATCTCGCGGAACTTCTGCTCTCAAAGGGGTACAGAGTGCAAGGCTTTGTCCGTCGTGTCGCCCTCGAAGATCCGGAGCACCACCTCTGGAGGATTCGCCATCTCCTGGGGGAAATTGAGATTCATTCGGCTTCGCTCGAGAGCTTCGCCAGCATGTATCGCGTGATGCGGGCGGTGCGTCCGGACGAATGTTACCATCTGGCGGCTCAGAGCTTCGTCAGCTACTCCTTCGAAGACGAGTTCTCCACGCTCAACACCAACATCAACGGCACGCACTACCTTCTGGCCGCGATCCACGATCTGGTCCCGAGCTGCAGGTTCTATTTCGCGGGCTCCAGCGAGATGTTCGGCCGCGCTGCGGAAGTCCCGCAGAATGAGAGCACGAGGTTCCACCCGCGCTCGGCTTACGGCATCTCCAAGGTGGCCGGCTTCGAGCTGACCCGGAACTATCGAGAAGCCTATGGGGTGCACGCTTCCAATGGCATTCTCTACAATCACGAGTCTCCGCGCCGAGGTTATGAATTTGTCTCCCGCAAGATCACCTCGCACGCCGCCCGCATCAAGTTGGGCCTGGCACGAGATCTCCCGCTCGGAAACCTCGAGGCAAAGCGAGACTGGGGCCACGCTAAGGAGTACGTGAAGGCCATGTGGTTGATGTTGCAGCAGGACACTCCGGGAGATTACGTAGTAGCCACCGGCGAGACCCATTCCGTCGCCGAGTTCGCCTCTCTCGCTTTCTCCTATGTCGACTTGGACTATAGGGATTTCGTCACCATTGATCCGAAGCTCTTTCGGCCGGCAGAGATCGACATCCTTCAAGGCGATGCTTCGCTGGCGCGGAGGCATCTGGGATGGGACTATCGGGTCACCTTCGAAGACCTGGTGCGCGAGATGGTGGAAGAAGATTTGCGGATAAATTCCGCGTTCAAACAACAAGGGGCTCCTCACGGCAATCCGGATTACCATCCGTAAGCAGCGCCCCGCTTCGGGCTCGCATGTCCGGGGAGAGGAAGAACAAGCTTGGCTGAGAGCAGAACCTCCTCCTCATTAGGCCTGATCTTGCTGCTCGCTGTTGCCGTCTGGACCTTCCGGAGTTCACTCGGGAACCCGTTCCATTTCGACGACAACCTGTTCCTGCAGAGCCCGCAGGTTACCGAACCCGGCGATCCGTGGTACCTGCTCAAGCCCACCCAAACCCGCCAGCTCACCTACCTGACATTCTATTGGAACTACCGGGCGGGGGCGATGTCGCCGGTCGGTTACCACCTGGTAAATCTGTTGCTGCATCTGGCGAATGCGCTGTCGCTCTATTGGTTTGCCCGTCTCTTAATGCGGCGCCGGACTGGTTCTTTTGATCCACTGGTGCAACGCTGGTTGCCACTGGCTGCCGCCGGGATCTTCGCGTTGCATCCCGTGCAGACTGAAGCCGTAAATTATATCTATCAGCGTTCTACGCTCCTGGCAGCCTTTTTTTCACTTATATCCATGGCGAGCTTCCTCCAAGCGCAACTGTCGCAAAACCGGCGCACATGGTTCGCGCTCTCCGGTTTCTGTTTCTTCCTGGCGGCCGCTTCCAAGGAAGCGGCTCTGATCCTACCCTTGATCTGGGCAGCGCTGGTCTGGGCCGAGTCCGGAACGTTAAAGACCTTTCGACAGCATTTGGTTCGCTGGCGCTCGATCGTTGCTGTTCTGACGCTGGCAGGGCTGGCCGCCGTTTGGGCTTTGTACAACCTCTGGGGCCGCGGTGAACGCACGACAGGCCTGGCGCTCATGGGTGGCTCCCTCCAATATCTCCTGGCTCAATTCCAAGTTCTGGCAACCTATCTGCGTCTGTTGCTCTTCCCTGCGGGACTCTCGATCGATCACGACTTTCAGCCGGCCCCACCAGCCTCACCGACCGCGATACTTTGCGTGATTATGCTTTGCGCCCTTGTGTTTTTCGCGGTTCGCATGCGAAGATTCAATCCTACCCTGTCGTTTTTAGTTCTGGCATTTCTGCTCTTTCTGGCCCCAACCTCCTCGATCGTGCCGAGTAAAGACCTGCTTTTTGAGCACCGCTTATATCTTCCCATGACTGCCGCGGCGATCTTGATTGCCTGGGGAATATTTGCAGCGATTCACCGTTTCTTGCCCACCGACAGGCTGAAGATCGCGGTCGGCCTGGCATGCGTGTCGCTCTTGCTCGGGTGTTATGCGATCGCATCGGAGAGACGGACCTATATCTGGGGTGACGGCGTCCGACTTTGGGAAGACGCAGTCGCCAAAGCGCCCCGGAAGGCAAGAGCTCACTATAACCTCGCCATTGCCTATCTTGATCGTGATCGGCAAAAGGCGCGCCAGGAGCTGCTCGTAACTGTCGAACTGGATCCAAATCACGCGGCGGCGCTCTATAACCTGGGCTGGCTCGCGCAAATCGACGGTTCTTTGGATACTGCCGGAAGATATTACCGTGCGGCCATTCACGCTGATCCAAAGACGTGGCAGGCACACCACAACCTGGGCAACCTCAATCTCCTGCAAGGCGATCTCCAGGACGCGAGACGGGAATTTGAAGAAACGATCCGCGAGCGCCCCGACTACTGGCCGGCCTATCTGAACCTGGCGGCGCTTCAAGTACGCATGGGCGACACGCGCGCAGCCCTCCAGACGCTCCAATTCCTCATACGGTTCCACGGGGATCTCCTCGAGGCCAGGTATCTCCGTGCCTATGCACTGGTTCTGGAGTCAAGATTTGAGGAAGCGCAAAATGAACTCAGCTTCATAGCAGAACGCGATTCGGCAGGAACCTACCGCAGCCGCATCGCAGAGCTTCGTCGCCAGTTTCCGGCCCGGACGAAAAGTTCGAGATGATGAAACCAACGGGGTAGCTGCGGCAGCCTCGTTGACTTTAGATTAACGGATAGTATCATGGTGCCGACGGGGTTCGAGTGCATCCCGGGAGGGCAAGCAGTTGAGGCCTATCCAACGCTCTACCTTCTTTTCGGAGGAATGCCACCGTGAAATGCAATGTTCATAGAGACGCTTTCCGATCGGCGGCTGTGGTTTTGGTATTTGCTGCCCTGATCGTACCCTCTGCCCATGCTCAAATGCACTTCGGCGGTCCGGCCAGAGTCCCGCAGCAAGCCGGGCCCTTATCCTTGCAGTCGGGAGCGGTTCCACATCAGCAACTCATGCCGGCATTACAGATGCCTCTCATCGGTCCCGCCGCCATCGGTACCGCCACTACCACCAATCTGTTTGCACAGGTCGCAATCGGAGGAGGATATACCACCATATTCACGTTCCTCAATACAGGGCTGGATGCGGCCACAGGCAACCTCATCCTGACAGGCGACCTCGGGGCGCCGCTGAATGCGAGTTTCACATCGCCCGGCTCTCCCAGCGCCGTGAACTCCTCGTTCCCGATCTCCGTCCCCTCAGGGGGTGCCCAATTGATCACCGCAGGCCCTGTGAATGCGTCCGATCCCACCAGCACGGGCTGGGCCCGCGTTGAAAGCTCAGGCGGATCGTTGGGCGGCGTTGCCACGTTCCAGCTTGCTGGTCCCACCGGCGCTCTCACGACGATCGTAGGCGTTCTCTCGGCTGCCACGACCAACGCCGCGACGATTCCCGTCGATGACGACCTTACTCTGGGTACTCAAAGCCGTTCCACCGGTTACGCGATAGCAAACACGGGCACTTCGGCCATAAACGTCAAGATTGTTTTGGTAAATCCCGACGGCACGATCTCTCAAACCATCAATCCCGGTCTCCTGAATCCACTGTTGCCGGGCAACCACATTGCCAGATTCGTGTGGCAGGACGTGAGCCCGAGCTTTGTGTTCAAAGGTTCAATGGTGCTGATTGAGACGGCCGCCCAGCCTTTCTCCGTCGTCGCGCTCGTGTTTAATCAGAACCTCTTTACGGCTATTCCTGTGATTCCAGGCAAGGCTCCCGGCATCCAATAGGAGAAGTGGTATATTGGCGGGTCATCTGTGCGCGCAGGTCGGTGCGTTTTGGCAGGGCCGATCCGAAACGATGGCCCTACAAGAGGGAGTGATAGAGCTCAAGGAGGCGATTGGCGGCCATCTCGACTTCGTAGGTTTCTTCCACCATTTCCCGGGCCTTCCGGCCCAGACAAGCTGCTTCGTCCGGATGATCCAGAAGTCTCAGCATGGCTGTCGCTAGACCGTGTTCGTCTCCGGCGGGGACACCAAGCGCTGCGGCCGGTGCAAGGCTTGCCAGCGCGCCTACTGCTGTCCCTGCGATCGGTAGCCCGCAAGCCGCTGCCTCCAGAAGCGCCATTCCCTGGGCCTCATGCCAGGAGGCTTGAACGAACATCGAGGCCTGGCCGTAGCAGACGGCCAATTCCTGGTGGGGGACTGCGCCCGCCAGTTCGACACTCTGCGACATTTCGAGCTCCTGCACCAGGCTATCGAGCCTGCCCAATTCTCTGCCGCCTCCCGCAATACGCAACCGAGCCTCAGGAATCTGCCGGAGTACGCGGCCGAAGGCGCGGAGCAAGACTGCCTGCCCCTTGACAGGCGCAAGAGAGCCCACATTGAGTATCATCGGCAGCCTGAAATCGTGGCGCGTGAGCGGCCACCGCCGCAGATCGACCCCGAGCGGGAGATGACGCAATGTGCGCAGCAAGAGCATCCTGTGCGCGTGTTCCATAAGGTATGGGGAGCCTGCTGTCACCACACGCGCGCGGCGCAGAGCCCAGCATATCGGGACTCTGGTCCGAAGTCTTCCCATCAGCCCATACCGGATCTCGGGAAGGTGCACCACTTCTCCGCCGGCGAGGCTGATGACTACCGGCCACTTTGAACTGAACCGTGCCGCGATCAGACCGGGTTCGTACGCCCAAAAGGCATGGAGAACATCGCAACCGATGGCTCCGACGGCGGCGGCGGTGTCCCGCCAGAGTGCCGGGGTGTATAGCGGGCCCCGATGTGCACCACCGATGCTGCGGACCGCCGCCCCGGCGACTTGATAGGAATCATGCCGGTAGGGATAACGCATCGCCACGATGGTCAGCCGGCAGCGTCGCGCAACAGCCCGAGCCAGATCGAGCAGCGCCGGGATACACCAATCGCTCTCGTCGCTGCTGAAGCCGGGTACGATCCAGACAACTCTCAGCACGATTTCACCCTTCGCTCGACATGCCATCCTTTTGCTTTAAAAACGACTAGCCTCGATTTCCACGGTACTGGAAATGACTAACGCTTGGGCCACTGAGGCAATCAAGCGAAACTGATGACCAGTTCCTTGTTTCCAAACCATGGCATCGGGGTTGATGTGTCAGCAAGCCCCGAGGCCACAAG